>JBDTFK010000204.1:0-3206 GCA_039937995.1 Vulcanimicrobiaceae bacterium
CGAGGCCCGGCCATTCTCTCGCCGGGAGCCTAACGCGGGCCCTCCACGTCGTTGCTTCGTCGCAGCGCGTGGAGCACCCACAGCCGCTATTCTCCGCTGGGCACGTCGGGCGGCAAATCACCCGAAGGGATGTCGTCTCTGTCCATGTGGACAGTATTGCCCCATTTCGGTCGAGGCAAACCCGGGAAGCAATCCAGAAGCGCTCATCTTGCGTTGGCGTTGCATGGCGAGCGAGTTGCGTTGGAAACATGACCGAGCGGGAGACGAGACTGGAATACGTTCATTGAACGAAATCCTGCAAAAATTTAAGCGGTTGCTTTTCGGGGATCCGCACGATCACGACCATCCGCACGATCACGACCATCCGCACGACCACACCCACTAGCCCGCGGTGAAAACTTGGTCGTCGGAAGTTCGCAAAAATATCGTGCGGGTTTATGCATTTCTTATCCCGCTGAATATCGGGGCGTGGGTCCTTGCGTTTGTTGCATTCTCAAACCACCCGGTGCTGCTCGGCACAGCGTTGCTCGCATACACGTTTGGTTTGCGACACGCGGTAGACGCCGATCATATTTCCGCCATCGATAACGTCACGCGCAAACTCTTGCAGGAGCGCAAGCAGCCCGTGGCCGTAGGCTTGTTCTTTTCACTCGGGCACTCGACGATCGTCATCGCTCTCTCGATAGCGATAGCGATCGCGGCGGCTCTCGTAAAGAAGGGTATGCCGGCGCTTGAAAGTGCCGGCAGTATCATAGGCACGTCGGTTTCGGCGGTGTTCTTGCTCGTAATCGCTGCTATTAACGTCGTCGTCCTCGCGGGCATATTCCGTACGTTCCAAGACGTCCGTCGCGGAGAGGTCTACAACGATCAGAGCCTCGACGAGATGTTGGATCAACGCGGCCTTTTGGGGCGATTTTTTCGTCCGTTGCTCAAGATCGTCGACTCGAGTTGGAAGATGTATCCGGTAGGGTTGCTCTTTGGGCTTGGCTTCGACACGGCAACCGAGGTCGGCTTACTCGGTATCGCCGCGGTCGAGGCCGGGAAAGGATTGCCGATCTACGACATCCTTATTTTTCCGCTGCTTTTCACCGCAGGCATGTCGCTGCTCGACGCGACGGACGGCGTGCTGATGCTCGGCGCCTACGGATGGGCGTTCGTCAAACCGATGCGCAAGCTCTATTACAACATGGTCATTACGCTCGTATCGGTGCTGGTCGCCCTCGTCGTAGGCGGAATTGAAGCGTTGAGCGTCCTTGCGGATCGGCTCAATCTTACCGGAGGTCTTTGGGACGCAATCGGCGGCCTTAGCGGGCAGTTCGGGACGCTCGGCTTCATCATCGTCGGAATTTTTCTTTTCAGTTGGATTGTTTCAACGATCGTTTATAACGTGAAGCGCTACGATGAAGTTGAGGTTGCCCACACTGCGCGGTTCGCAGACGGATCGTAACGGAGCACCTCAAACACTTGCGCCGGCGCGCGCGAACTGAAACGTCGACGAAAATATCGTTCGACCCAATCCGATAGACGACGGCTACCGTTGTAGCGTCAAAGTACTCGGAAAAATACGTGGAGGTTGGATTGTTCGCACGCGCAGCAGCGATGTTTGGTTTCGTGTTGTCGATAGTCGCGACGAGCGCTCTCGGAAGCGCCCATCCGCTCGGTAACTTCACAATCAATCATCTTGCGGAAATAGCTCCCGAGCGCGGGTCGCTTCGCGTGCGCTACATTCTCGATATTGCCGAGATCCCGACGTTCCAAATAATGCGCGCGTCCTCGGCAAATGCGGCATGGAACTCCGCGCAGTTGCACGCGTGGGCTGTAAGCGAAGTACCAGTCGTCGCCAAAGACTTTTTCGCAACTGCCGACGGCGTTCCGATTGCGCTTAAGCTGGAACGCGTTACAGCGCGCCTTCGTCCGGGAGCGGGCGGCTTGCCCATTCTCTACTGGGTGGCAGATTTTTCCGCGCCGCTTTCGCCGGTCTCGCACCACGTTGCAATCGACGACCGGGTGTTCGGCGATCGTCGCATCGGCTGGAAAGACGTTATCGTCGCCCCGCAAACCGAGCCGACCGACGAGCTCCAACGCTACCCAAGCGCGCTCATCGGATCGCCACGACGCGTATCCGCGGTATCGTTCGATGAATCGGCGCTCGGACGCGTGAGCGCGGTTGTGACGCACACCGACGACCAGCCGGAGAGTAACGGCTCGACGTCGATCGTGCGTTCGAACGCACTCTCCGACATGTTTTCGAATTCCAATCGCACGCCGCTCTTCGTGCTTCTGACGATGTTCGTTGCCTTCGGACTGGGCGCTCTCCATGCGATCGAGCCCGGTCACGGCAAGGCACTGCTTGCATTTACCCTAGTCGGCTCGCGAGCAACCGTGAAACAAGCCGCCATTCTCGCAGCGTCGCTTACGTTCGCGCACACCATCGGCGTGCTGATTCTTGGAGCCGTGTTGTTTTTCGCGGCAAGTTTCGTTTCGGAGTCGATTTATCCGTGGATTACGCTCGTATCGGGACTGGCCGTTGCCGTCATCGGCGCCCGCAATCTTGCGCGTTATCTACACGCGCGGCACGGACTTACCCGCGCGCACCACCATGGCGATGGGCCGGGTGGACATTCCCACGCGATTCCGGGGAGCGAGCCGATCGATTTCCGCGGCGCCGTCGTCGCAGCTATGAGTGGTGGGATCGCGCCGTGCCCGGCCGCGATCGTCGTGATGCTGGCTGCATTGCGTTTGCATCAAATCGGCTACGGCATGGTTCTGATTGTTATTTTTAGCTTGGGTTTGGCGGCCGTACTGACGGGACTCGGCATCGCGGTCGTTCACAGTTCCGGCCTTATCGCGCGCAGCGGAAAACTCAACCGTTTCGCCGGCGCGGGACCGCTCATTTCGGCGGCGCTCATTTCGATGCTCGGCGCGGTCATGGTCGGCCAAGGATTTGTCGCGCAAGGCGTGCGCGAGCCTGTTTGGCTTCTTGCCGGCGTCGTGATCGCGGCAATTGCGGGGTACGGCCTGATGCCGCGAACGGCGCAACCGCGGCGGCCGGAGTCCACATCACCTTTTGCCGTCGCGGCTACGGCAAACGCGCTCGCTTGCGAGCCCGGTTGGAAGCCGCAAATTGCGACGCAGACATCTCGTTGCGTCGATTCGCCTATGGAGCAACTACCATGAAAGTCATTCAATCCATAGCGACAATCGCC
>JBDTFK010000205.1:0-7146 GCA_039937995.1 Vulcanimicrobiaceae bacterium
CGTCGTCGTTGACCGGCATCTTTGCTCCCGGCTCTCCCGCATTGACCGAGAGTTTGCGGACGTTGGTACTGGAGCCGAGCCGCATCGTTGCACCCGACGATGTGATTTGCGCGTCGTTTTCGTTCTCGAATCTGGGGGGCGCGGCGGCCACCGGGGCTCGCGTGCGTTTCACGCATCCGCGGGGTATCGAACACGTTACCGGCGCCGATCTCGCCGACGATTGCCCTCTGGAAGAAGGCACGTCGTTCGTCGACGCAAACGGCGCCGAAATCGGTTCGATCGAGCCCAACGCAGCCCGAGTCGTCGTCTGCACGTTTCGCGTCGACGAAACGATAGAAGACGGCAGCGAACTTATTTTTCAAGCGGCGCTGGCGACCGATCAGACGCCGCTGGTCGCTTCCAACATCGAGCGACTCGTCGTGCGCAGCCGCTCCGACCTGCGGAGCAGCGAAACGCTGGTCACGATCGTCGCACCGCAGTCGCCCAAACCGGGCGACCTCCTCACGGTACGCGCAAAAATCGTCAATTCCGGATCGTCGAGCGCGAACGACGTAACGCTCGTGCTGCCGGTCCCCGAGCACACGGCGTACGTCGCGCAGAGCGCGCGGATCGACGGTCGCGTCGTTTCCGGCATCGAAGGTGAAGCGTTCGACTACGATCGCATGCCGGTCGTTAGCGCCCGTTTGGGATCCGGGCACGCGGCCCTCGTCGAATATCAGGTCACGATCGATTCGCCGCTCGCGGACGGAACGCGCATAAAAGCCGCCGGCAACGTCGGATCCCGCGAATCGTCGGAGTTCCGGGTCGCCTCGTCGGAGATCGTAGTTCATTCGCCGGTCGATTTCGAAGGTGAAGAGACGGCGCTCACCATTCTTTGCGACGATGTGGTTACGCCCGGCATGCGCGTACCCATGACGTTGCGCGTCACGAACGCCGGCACCGGGAGCGCCGAACGCGTGCAGATTGCGTTCGTGTTGCCGGAGGGATTGATCTACGCGCCCGGGTCGGCGCACGTCGACGGACAACCGGTTAGCGACGACTCGATTCCCGATCTGGTGTTTTCGCCGGGCACGCTCGCGGCCGCGCGCGCGATCGAAGTGGGTCTCGCGGCGACGGTTGCCGTGCCGAGCGCCGGGGTTACGAGTTTACCCGTCGAGGCGTCGCTCCGCTGGCGGAACGGCGAGCGGCGGTTTGTGCGCCGCCTCACCGTCCGCGTTGCGTCGCGTTTCGGACGCGCGCGCAATTTCGTCGAAGTCGATCGCGGTGTCACGCAGGCACGAGACGACGTCACGTTCACCGTTCATCTCTACAACGACGGCACCGCTCCCGAAGCGAACGTGCGGTTGAAGCTGATCCCCGGGTTGCACCTCGATGAGATTCGCGTCTCCGAAGGTTCGGAAGAATTCGCGAGCTACGTCGAACCGTTGGACCTTGGAACGGTGGAACCGCATTCCGAGCGAATTTTCACGGTCGTTGCGCGTACCGGTTCGCGGGTGCCCGATCGTTCCAGTGCATCGCTCGGCGTCATCCTCGAACACGATTCCGGCGCGATCGATCTCGGTACGGCGACCGTGATCGTACGTTCGCGCCCGGCGATCGAGAGTGCGCGCTGGGAACTCGCATCGCACGAGGCGTTGCGCCCGGGCCGTACGATCGACGCGCTCGTACGAATTGCGAATGGCGGAACCGATGTCTTGCGCGACGCGCGGCTCGTGCTTGCGATGCCGGCGGACCTTGCAATGGAGCGCGCGGTCGACGCGCGCCGCGATCGCGACGGCGTGCTCTTTGCCGATATCGCGCCGGGCACGACGCACGAGGCGCGTATCACGTTGCGCTTGCTACGCGCGGTACCAAACGGAGTTCCGCTTACGATCGACGGGTGGCTCATCGCAAAAGGAACCAATCGCGTACGGTTGGACCCGCTCGAAGTCACCGCATTTTCAGAACCGCAATTTGCGCAAAGCGCGCAGATGACCGCGAATCCCGCCGAGACGATCAATTCGGGCGACCGTTTGCGCTACGAGGTCCGCGTGCGTAACGACGGCGATGGTCCGGCGGAACGGCTGACGGTTCGCGTCGTGCCGACGAATCTTGCCGTGTACGTTCCGTCGTCCACGACGATCAACGGCATGGCGGTCGGCGACGACTCGGGGATGTCGCAGTTATGGTCGCAGCGCGGATTGGTTTTGGCCGACGTGAATCCGAATGTCGAACTTCGCCTGCGCTTCGAGATGGTCGTAATGTCGCCGCTCGCCGCGGGTACGCCGCTCGAAAGCCGCGCCGTTCTCGAATGGGCAGACGGTATTACGCACGGTATTAGCGCGCCGGCCGTTCGCGTGCAGGCAAGACCCTCGCTCGGCGAATCATCGAGCGGCACGCCGATTTCGATCGCCCGTATCTTCGCCGCCGACGGTCCGGAATACGAAGCCGCGCCACTGCCCGAACCGCAAGACGCGGACCGCATTCAAGCCGAAGCGCCCGATCAGCCGCCGCGCGCCATTGCCGACCTCATCGCGAGCCGGCCGCTCGTTCCCGCAGCGGAAGCCGATCGGCCCACGCCGGTGCTTTACGCGGATTTCACCGCGGAACGTTTAGCCAATACGATTCGCATGATCGAGCGTAGCGATGCCGGAGGCATCGTGCAGCACATTTTCGCGATGCGGATGTTGCTTCCCGATCGCGCCGCAGGCGCCACGCCGCAATTCAACGCATCGTTTGCCGCCGCCGCCGTTGCGCTACGCGCCCCGCTCGAAAAACTCTTCGTGCGTTTGCGCATGCCGCGGCTGTCGATTACCGGCAAGGATATCGAAGACCGTGAAAGCCGCGACGCGCTGCGAAACGTCCTTGGAGACCTCGCGCTCGTGCCTTCGGGCTCTCCGTCGGCACCGGCACGAGACCTCGTGCGCGTCGAGGGGGCGATCGAACTCGATGTCGTGCGGTCGTTACATGTGGAGTTGGAATCGGCGCCGCTCGGCGCGGTGACGCCGTGGCTCATCAATGCGCAACTGCTCGGCACGACGACGTATCACGACGGCGAGCGCTCGGACTCACTCGAAACCTACCGCGCAGAATTGCTCAACGTGTTCTCCGTGCTTGCGGAGTTACCGATGGTGGAGTTCCATCGCGTGTTAACCTCGAGCGTCAATAGAAATCTCGACGAGGCGCTGGGTTCGGTGCTCGACGCGCTGCGCGGTGCCGCGCACATTGCACGCGAATAACTCCGCGCTCACGATCCTCGGCGTCGTCTTCTTGGCGGGAGCCGCGCTCTTCGCGCTCGGTTCGTGGTTTGCGCGAAAAACACCGGCATCGGTGGGCTCGCCCCACGGCTCTCCCCGTGCGACATGGGTGGAGCGTGTCACCGAAAGTAGCGAGCCGCTAGGAATTGATGCGCGAATGGACCTGATCGAACGCCTCGCGATCGTTGGACAACCGTGGTGCAGCGAAGCCTTGCAAGCGGCGCTCGACGAAGAACGCGACCCCGCCGTACGCGACGCGGCGCAACGAGCGCTCTCTACCGTATTGCGTTGAGCGTTTAGCACGCCGAACCCGCCAAGGGATGCTGTCCGGTTACGCTTTCGTTCACGCAACTTTAACGATCGAGGAGTGGGTCCGGATCGTTCAATTGATACACGGAAAGCGTCGTTGCGAACAGCAGCCACGGGATTAGCGTGGAGTACGCAATCAGGAGCCATCGGTCAATGCGCGCGGCGCGCGACGCGGATGCGATGCTAAGGGCGAGATATAGAGCCGTGTCGGCATATCCGAGAAGTGGGCTTTTCAACCGAAATCGCAGCAATCCATAACTCATGAAGAGCGCCCACGTAGCGGCTTCGAGACGGATGTACGCACTGCGGTCGGGAGAAGCTGCCGCATTGAGAACGCGGTGATTGGCCCACAGGGTCAAAAGATTGTTTATTGGCCATGCGACCCCAAACACCCAACTCGGTGGTGCGAATGGAGGCTGAGTGCTCTTAGCGTATTCGTTTTTTGCCGCCGCGGTGGGTCCGAGAAGCAGCGCGATCGCGTTCATGGCGATGCCGGCCGCCAGTATTTCCAGCGTGCCGTATGTTCGCGGCGTCTTTCGGCGAGGTTCGCGGCAGGATTCATCCCCATCATTCGAATTCGTGCGTTTCATCACTCCTCTATTCCCCGATCGCCCCGAAGTATTCTGTTCCGGATCCACTCCCCGAGACGATCTCTTCGAGGTTGATCTTCAGGTGTTGCTCTTTTCGTGAGGAGATCACGTCGTCCGTCATTTTTTTGCTCCGGCGGAGGAGCCCAGTGTGGATTTGAAAACGTGTATCGCGCGCGACCGTGCTTCATTGTGAACGACGATGGGCGCGGGATATTCGCGTCCGATCGTTACGCCGGAGGCGGCTTGAAGGAGCGGCGGCATCATCCACGGCTCGTGGACATATTTCGTTGGAACGTTTGCAAGTTCCGGGATGAAATGTTTGACGAAGGTCCCGGCGGGATCGAAGCGTTTACCTTGTGCGACGGGATTGAATATTCGAAAATACGGAACTGCGTCCGTACCCGTCGAGGCTGCCCATTGCCAGCCGCCGTTGTTTTGAGCAAGATCTGCGTCGGCTAATTGGCGGTGAAAGTATCGTTCGCCCGAGTGCCAATCGATCAGCAAATGTTTGGAGAGAAACGAGGCCGCAATCATTCTAAGCCGGTTGTGCATCCAGCCCGTTTCGTTGAGTTGTCGCATCGCCGCATCAACGATCGGGTATCCCGTTCTTCCGTCGCACCATGTGCTAAAGTCCGACTGGTCCGAACGCCACGGGACGTTTTGCGCCGCAAGCAAGAACGGCGCGTTTTCGACCTTTGGAAACCACTTGAGGACGCTCTGGTAGAAATCTCGCCAAACGAGCTCTGCAATCCACGTTTCAATGCTCTCCCGATGTTGCGGCCCGCTCGAACGTGCGCGCGAAACTGCCTGCTCGACGCACGTGCGAACGCCAATCGTTCCGGCTCGCAGATGATGTGACAAACGTGACGTTCCGTCAAGCGAGGGAATATTTCGATCGATTTGGTACGCTCGCGCGGGGCCATCGAGGAAGTCTCGTAACCGCAAATGCGCCAGCGCTTCCGTGGCATGTGGATACGCTGCGCTGTTGGAAAAGCCGAAGTCTTCGGCTTTAGGTACCGGCGCCGTCCCCCCGATAAGCAAACGCTCGAGCAGTCGCCCTTCCAAAGCTCGTAGCGACGGAAACGGCAACCTCGGTGAGAACGTTCGCAAATCGAGCCACCGCCGCTTGTATGGCGTAAAGACGCGGTATGGAGAACCATTGTTTTGCAGCACATCGCCTGCTGAGAAATACACGTGATCTACAAATGCAGCCACCTCGAGACCATCCGCGCGGAGAGCTGCCTCTACCGTTGCATCGCGTCGCACGGCAGCGGGCTCGTAGTCTACGTTGTAGTACATCGCGCGTGCTTCGATGCGCTTGGCGAGCGACCGGAGTTCCGAGGTGAAGTCACCGATAAGGATCGCAAGGTCGCTGCCGCGGGCCCGTAAGTCTTCGCGAAGGGCGCCGAGCGCCTCGAAAAAGGCGCAAACGATCGGCGAACCCATCGAAGGGTCTCGAAGCATCGGCGGATTTACGACAAAAGCGACGCAGACTCGCTCGCTCTTCGAACACGCCTCGTACAGCGCTGCGTTGTCGCTCAAGCGTAGGTCTCTTCGCAACCAAACGATGCTCGTGTGACCGGCCGGCGCTCCGCTCATCGCTTCCGGTTTCGAATATCGTCTGCAAACAACGAGAGATCGGTAATCACGTTGACGCCTTCCGCGATCTCGGCAGGCGGAATAGCCGTCGCAGCTTTGCCGCCGAGCGTGATTCGAATATGGTCGGGTATCTCTTTGCGCAGTTCTGCGAGATATTGCGCATGAAGTGCAACGTTGTCGGCGTAGACGAGCCCTACAACGAGCCGCGTTGGCGCGACGCGGCGGGCGACGCGTGCGACTTCGCTTGCCGGGATGTTCGCTCCAAGCACGAGCGCGCGGATTCCATGCAGCGAGGCAATGCAGGCAGCAAAAAGAATTCCGAATTCGTGCGCTTCTCCCGGCGGCGTGAAGAACAGCATCGTTTCATTGCCGTTCGGTGGCCTTAGGCGCATCATGCTCCCGAGCAAACTGCGTATAAGATTCGAGGCGAAGTGCTCCTGCGCGATCGAAAGCGCTCGTTCTTCCCAAAGGGCACCGATTTCGTGCATGAGCGGTGTCAAGATTTCGACGACCAGGTCCATCGCCGGAAAGAGCAAGGCGGCGGAATTGAGCAACGATTCTGCGCGATTGAGATCGTAGTCGCGAATTGCGTCAAGCATCTCTTCGATCGCGGCTCGCGTTGCGGCCGAACGCAGCCCCCTCCGTCCCGACGGTCGGGCAACGGTTTCGATGAGCGAACGTAGGTCGGAGTCTGAAAGTTGGGCGACTCGTCTGATCGGGTGACCGAGCGAAACCGCCGCGCGCGCTAACTCCAGCCGAGCGACGTCGCCTTCGCTATAGACCCGTATTCCGGAAGCGCTTCGCAAGGGCTGCACGAACGAGTACCGGCGCTCCCAGGCCCGGATCGTGTCGGTTGAGAGACCGGTTCGACGAGCCACGGCCGCAATCTGATATCCGTTTGTCATTTCGCCTTTCGTAAAAATAGGACGACAGGTCTTTTTTGTCAATGGGTTGTCCAGGATAAACCATTGACAATTCAATCTCTTGGGACTACATTCGAAACCCATCGCGAAACGCGTGGGAAAAGGGCTGAATCTTTGAAGCGGATCGCAGTAACCGGAGCGGGCGGGTTTATCGGGCGGGCGCTCGTCGCAATGTTGCGAGCACGTGGCTACGGTGTCATAGCGCTCGGCAGGAGCGCGAGCGAGCTTCGATTCCCGGAGGATGTCGAGCTCCGGACCTTCGATCCCAATGCAGGTGACCCCGACGCAAGGGCGTTCGACCAAGCGTATGCGGTCGTTCACCTCGCCGGAGAAACGGTTGCCGGCCGCTGGACGGCCGAAAAGAAGCGCGCTATCTACGATTCACGCATTCGAGGAACACGCAAGGCGGTCGCATCTTGCGCGCTCGCCGAGGAGCCGCCTTCCGTCTTCATTTGCTCGTCGGCGACGGGCTATTACGGCTCAAGGGGC
>JBDTFK010000206.1:0-13164 GCA_039937995.1 Vulcanimicrobiaceae bacterium
CGAATTCACGATCTCCGTTGTCGACGATCGCAGCCCGCACCCGCTAATGGCCGATTTGCGCGCGTTCTTCGAAGTGCCGTTCGAGATCGAAGGTTCGCGGGTCTATATATCGGTTTCGATGGGCGCCGTTCGCATGGCGCGCGCGGGCGCGGCAGACGAAATGCTACGCCGCGCCGACATCGCGCTCGATCGCGCAAAACTTTCCCCGACTCGTGCGATCGTGTACGCTCCCGAACTGCAAGGCGAAATCACGGCTTCGCTGGTCGGCGAACTGCATCAAGCCGTCGTCCGGCACGAACTGGTGCCGTTCTTTCAGCCGATCTTTCGGTACGATCGGCACAACGGAGGATGGGACCTCGTCGGCGCCGAGGCGTTGTTGCGTTGGATTCATCCGGAGCGCGGCATCGTTTCGCCCGCCGCGTTTATCGACATGCTCGAGCGGCTTTCGATCTCGGAGCACGTCGGTTGGAACGTCGTCGAACAGGGTTTGCTCCAAGCGGGCGTTTGGCGCCGCGAGATCCCAAATTTCCGCGTCTGGGTCAACCTCTTCGGGCGGCAAACCCTGGCGAGCAACTGCGCGCAGCGTATCGCCGAACTCATCGAAAGCACGGCGGTCCCCGCCGACGCGCTCGTTGTGGAGATCAACGAACGCATCGTCGCAAGCGACGAACGCGACGTCGCCGCCCTCGTGCAACGCTTGCGCGACCTGGGCGTACACACCGCAATCGACGACTTCGGTACCGGCGGCTCGTCGCTCGGCCGCGTTCGCGACGTTCCCGCAGGCGTGCTAAAGATCGACCGTTCCTTTGTTACGCGAAGCGAAGTCGACGGAAAAGCGAAAGCTGTCGCCGCCACGGTTGTCCGGCTGGCGAGCGAACTCGGCATGATTGTCGTCGCCGAGGGTTGCGAAAATACCATGCAACTCCAAGTCATGCTCGACGTCGGTTGTGAATACGCACAAGGCTACGCGCTCGGTCACCCGCTCCCCGCCGACCTCTTCGCCCAAACGTTCCTCAAGGAACCCGCCCGGTTAACCGGCTAGCGCTTAGTGCGAGTCCTACACTCAGTAGGAAATCATCGCAACGCATTACTGTAAGCCGGTAACGATTCGATTGCTCAGCTTCTCCGAAGCAGGCGAGCGTTTTCACGGTAAGACTCTAATGGTATCCTAAGTCTGCTTCGCAACCGCCGGAGGGTCGCTCACTCTGCTTACTTGAACGCAGAGTAAAACCACGCAAGACGGACGGAAACGATGAGACAATTTTTATCACGATTGCGTTTCTCGCTTTTCATTCTGCTCGCAATCGGGGTTTGTGCGTGCGGCGGAAGATCGCAAGCGCCGCTACCCGATGCTCCGGCGTTTGACGTACCCGGTGCGAATCAAATCGCACGACGCTCGCCCGGAAGATTCGGGCTGATGCAAATCTTCGACGAATACCGCGCGAATACAATTACGGCACAGCAGGCGATGGCCGACGGTCCGCGCTACGGCATCGTGTGGGGTCCGCGTCCGGGCATGCCTCGGAACTGGCATGCGAACAATCCCTCGCTCGTCGCGACCTACTACATGCCGCAAGAAACCGATGCGAGTTCCGTAAGCTGGGGGAGAATCGGTCACGATCTCGCATGGTGGGAAAAGACGCATCCCGACTGGATTCTCTACGCATGCACGCCTTCGGGAACGCCGACGAAATCGGCCGCGTACATCGCCCAGCTCCCGAACAACGTGCCGCTCGACGTACACAACCCCGACGTCATCGCTTATCAAATCCGCACGACCGCCGCGTACTCGATTGCGAACGATTATAACGGCCTTGCGGTCGACGAAGTCGTGTTTTACAACGCGACGGGCAGCGCGCTTGGAACCGGATATTACGGCTGCGGCATCTACTCGCGCGGTAAGTTCGTTCGCCGCTACAATGGGGAAGAAGATCCGGCATGGACCGCCGATACGGTTGCGTGGGTAAAACGCGCGCACGATCTTCTCACAACCGATCGCGTCATCGCTCCGCACCACATCAAATTGGTGATCAATCATCCGGCCGGGAACGTTGCCGATCCAAACGAACAGGCGATCCTCGAAAATACCGACAGCGATCTTAACGAAGTCGGCTTCTCCGATTACGGAAACTACCACGCCTCGTACTCGCTCTTCAAAACGACGACCGATTGGATGCGGTTCGCGCAAGCGCACGGCGTCAAGGCGTTAATCGGAGACAATTTTTCGCAGACGACGCCGCTCACTCGCATTCAAGTCGAGTACGCGCTTGCAACGTACCTCATGGGCGACGAGGGTAACGCGGAACTCTTTGCGGGTAATTCGAACTCGTACGGCGCCGAGCAATATCTTCCACAATATCAAACGGACGCCGGCGCGCCGTGCGGTGACTATTACGCGGATCCGAAATATCCGGCTATTTGGTATCGCAAGTACTCAAACGCTTTCATTATCGTCAACAGCGGCTCGTCGTCAACGCAGATCGCGCACATGCCTCCAAACCGCAAATACATCGACATCATGTGGCGCCGTGCGCGTAATCCCATGGTCGTGGCCTCGGGCGACGCATTCGTCCTACTTACCGACGGTGGCTGCGATTAGCTTCGGTTTTTAGCCCTCTCGTTTGCGCCGTCGATGGACGGCGTGTAAAAATTACGTTTAGACGTTAGTTACGCGGCTTTACGTTCCGATTACCAAAAACGATGAGACAGTTAAGAGCACTATCGTGCCTCACGTTTTCGGCAGCGATTTCCCTTGCGTTCGCGGGGTGCGGCGGATCCGGTTCCCTTCCGTCAAATCAGGTCGGCGCGGCCGTGGGCTCGGGCGCAGCCTCCGATTCGAAGTCGCACGTAGATCCCCCGATCAGCGCGTCGGGAACGATTGCATCAGTCGGGACCAACGAGTTCCTGCTTCAAACGGGGTCGCCGCACGGCTATATCCACGTTTACACAAATGCTTCGACTGTCTTTACCGGTGCGAAGCCCTTCACCGGCGAGAGCGTTGCCGTCGTCGGAACCGGTTCGTGGTCCACGAGCATCGCGGCATCGTCGGTCACTCAAGCAAACTCGGCCGATCCGATGAACGCGACCGGAACGATCGCTTCCGTCGGCACCAACGTGTTTCTGCTGCAGACGGGCTATCCGCATGGATACATTTACGTGCAAACCAACGCATCGACGAAATTTAGCGGCGCGAGGCCATTCGTCGGCGAGAGCGTAACGGTTTCAGGCACCGGTTCGTGGTCAACGTCGATCACTGCCGACACGGTAACGCAGACGGGCGCGCCGTCGCCGACACCCGTGCCGTCGTCGTCTCCGACCGCATCCCCATCATCGTCCCCGTCATTCCCGCCCAACGGCCCGAATACCGTGAAGATCATGCGAAGCGAGCCGGGGAAGTTCGGTCTTTATCAAGTCTTCGATGAGTTCAACCGCAACCTCATCACCTCGCCGCAATCCGTCGCCGACGGACCGCGCTACGGTATCGTTTGGGGCGCGCGTCCGGGCAACGCGCAGTCGTGGAAAACCAATACCTCGCGACTGATCGCAACGTACTACATGCCGCAGGAGACCGACATAAGCTTTCGCTCGTGGGGCGGCAGCGGGCACGACCTTGCGTGGTGGCAAGCCAATCATCCGGACTGGATTCTCTATGCGTGCGACCCTTCCGGAACGCCGACGAACACGCCCGCGTACATCGCGCAGCTCCCAAATAACATTCCTCTTGATATTCACAACCCCGCCGTCGTCGACTATCAAGTACGCGCAGCCGCCAACTATGCGATTGCAAACAAATACAACGGTCTTGCGTTTGATGAAGTCCTGTTCTATAACGTCACGGGTAGCGCGCTCGGCACCGGCTACTACGGCTGCGGGATCTACTCCAACGGCACATTCATCCGCCGCTACAACGGTCAGGCCGACTCGAATTGGAACAACGATACGGTGGCATGGGTAAAGGCCGCGCACTATATCTTGACAAGCGATGCAACGCTCGCGCCGCATCACATCAAGATGGCCGTCAACCACCCCGCCGGAAATATTACCGATCCAAACGAGCAGGCGATTCTTGAGAATACGGATGCCGATCTCGATGAAACCGGCTTCTCAGATTACGGGAACTACCACGCTTCGTATTCGCTCTTCAAAACCACGACCGACTGGATGCGTTTCGCTCAAGCGCACGGCGCGGCGCCGCTCGTTGTCAACGATTATTCGCAATCGGCGCCGCTCTCGCCGGTTCAAATCGAATACTCCCTCGCAACGTACATGATGGGTAACGAGGGCGGTTCGGGCCTCTTCACCGGCAATGCAAACGCCTACGGTGCGGAGCAGTACCTACCGCAATACGAAACGACGCTCGGCAGGCCGTGCGGCGACTACTACGGCGATGCGAAAAATCCGGCGATCTACTACCGCAGCTATGCGAGAGCCCTCGTCATCGTCAACGGCGGTTCGTCCGTGACGCAAGTTGCGCGCATGCCGGCGAACCACACATACGTCGATATCATGGGACGTTCGATTTCGAATCCCATGACGGTCGCATCGGGCGACGCCTTCGTGTTGCTAACGACTAACGGCTGCCACTAACGGGAACGGTTAGTCCGAGCGTTACGGTCGCCGGTGGGCCGTAGCGATCGACGCTCGAAAGGTAGCGCGCGCCCGTCGCATTCTCAAAGTCGAGAACGACGCGCGCGCTATTTTGCAGCGGTAACGAAAGATGCGCCCCGACGAGGAGCGCGGTCCCGAGCGGTTGCGTGTTGAGATCGTCGGCGTATGTCGGGCCGGCGTACGTCACACTTAGGCCAACCCCGGTCGTTCCCGTCGTGGTGTCGATGTTCAAACCGGCCGACACGGAGGGGATGTAAGCGAGCCGTTTCCCGATCGTGGCAGGGTCGCCGCCCGTCACGCGGGCGTATTGCGAGGTGCCGAACGCCTGCAGGCGAGTCGCCGGTGACAGCTCGCGCGTTATTGTGAGCGTTTCGCCGTCGGTCTGTGTGCGCGCGATGTTGCCGCGCATCTGTACGGTAGGGCTAACGGTAAGAAATGAAATCGCATCGTTAACGTAGGTATGGATTGCGTCGAGGGCGATATGGGTCTGCGCGGTGCTCCAGTCGAGTCCGGCCGAGAGCGACGAACTGCGTTCGGGAATGAGCGCCGGATTCGGAAGATACTTTACCGGCCCGATCTGATACCCGCGCACCAACTCGTTGAGAAACGGTCCCCGAAACCCCGCTCCATCTGAAATGCGGAACGCGAGATGCTTGCTCAAGTCGTATCTTGCGGCAACGCGCGGAGAGACGGCGCGATCGGTTCGAGGTGTGTTCGTGCTCGTTGAAACCCCGTCTTCGCGCACTCCCGCAACGACCGATGCGCGTTCGAGCGTAAACGTTTCCTGAACTGCGACGCCGTCCAGCCGCTGCGAGCCGGTCCCTTCCGCCTGTAGCGTGCCGTTCGAGCCGAGTTGCGTGCTGTCGCCGCCTACGGCGCGCCCATCCCCACGCACGGTCAATTCGGAATGAGCTGCGGTCGAGGTCCACATCAGAACCGCGCCGATTTCGTTCGTGGGAACGTATTGTGTATAGCGCAGCGCGCCGGGGGCGGTAGGATACGTGTCGGCGCGATTGGTGACGAAGGCGTTGCGCACGTACGTCATAAGAGATAGGGACGCGTGACCATACGAATGCACGAAGCCAAGCGAGTTTTGGTTGAGCCGCCGCGAAAAATCGTAGTTCGAGCGGCCTTCTTGCTGGTCGTCCCACGCGCCGCGGTATCCGAATTCAAGATAGGTTGCGCTCGAGGCCGCGTAA
Source organism: Vulcanimicrobiaceae bacterium (assembly GCA_039937995.1). Taxonomy (GTDB): domain Bacteria; phylum Vulcanimicrobiota; class Vulcanimicrobiia; order Vulcanimicrobiales; family Vulcanimicrobiaceae; genus JALYTY01. The sequence continues at coordinate 5,808 of JBDTFK010000206.1, forward strand.
CGGAGGCGAATCGATGCCATGCTGTTCTGCGACTGCGCCGCAAGGTCGATCGGACTTGCATATGCCGGTGGAAGATCGAAATAGCTCTCTTGCGTTTGCGAGAGTGAAAGCGACGCCGAGAAAACGTGTGAGAGCGGAACGCTCACGCGCGCGTAATTGTGTACCGTGCCGTGCGTGCCGCCCGCTATGGTGAGCGTTCCTCCGCTTTCGGTGGTTCCGGCCGGACCGAAGGTGTCGAGCTGCAAGACTCCGCCGATCGCTCCGGCGCCGTAGAGCGCCGAACCCGCGCCGCGAAGCAACTCGGCGCGCACGAGATCGTCCGTCGGGTAGGCGGCCCAATCGATTTGTCCGCCGAACCCGTCCTGCGCGGGAACGCCGTCGGCGAGCACGAGCCCGCGATCGTTGCCCGCTCCCGTGAACGACACGCGCAGTTGTCCGTAGTTGGTGAACGCGCTATTGCTGCGGTCGCGATCGAATCCCGGGAGCGAGCCTAGCGCGGCGTCGCCCGTCATCGCCGGATGGTTCGCAAGCGCTGCGGCGTCAAAGACCGACGCGGCAACCGGAAGGCGGTGCAACGTCTCCCGCGATCCCGTCGCCACGCGCACGGTCGCGATCACGGGTAGCGGCGTCGCCGTTGCCGACGGAGACGGTGACGGTGACGACGGCGCAACGAGCGCGGCGAGTACGAATGCGAGCAACGATCTTCTCCGGCTTTAGCTTCTTTCGACCGCTCACGGCAAAACCGTCCGGTTATTCCTGGTAGCGAGGTAGGGTGTGAGCGGCGCGACCGCAAGCGTCGACCATATTTTCGACGCGTGTTGCCCTGCGAAGCGTAGCGGTCGTATTTGTGCTCGCATTACGGTTTGCGATCGCCCGCGTCGCGATAAACGCATTCGGCGGGTAGAGAATGGGAACGTGTATTCTCAACATCTTCGCGAGTCCATTCTAGTATCTGGGGATGTCTACTCTGTATCAGCGCCGCTTGCTCGCGTGCCCGTATCATCGGGCTAGGCTCTACCTTGAAAGCTCGCTCAAGGGACTTGCCGAGTCGGGTCAGCCGCAAGTGGTGCAACTGACCGTTCCCGTTGCATCTTCGACCGGCGCGGCGCTTGAAAAGGACGTTGTCATAACGTACGGCGTTGCAACCGATCCGATGAAATTTGACGAGCCGTGGAAAATGCATTGGGGACCAAAGGACGGCGGTCCTTACCCGGAATTCGATGGAACGCTGACGATCCGTGCGGATGAAGAATATACGAGTTGCTGGTTGGAACTGCGGGGCAGCTATGAGCCGCCGCTCGGTGCAGTGGGCGCGGCGTTCGACGCGGTGCTTGGAAGCCGCATAGCATCATCGACCGCCCGAGGCTTCCTTCAGAAGATCGGCTCAGCGATGGAAAGTACGTATCAAAGAGAAGAAGGGGCGAAGCACGTGCGCTAGCGTCAACTCCGAATCGCTATGAGAAACTCAAACGTCGAGATGTGCGTTCCAATCAGCCTCCCAGGGGGCATCGTGCAAGAAGCCATGGTGCACGTCATGCCGCTTATCGAAAAGGGCGAGTCCCCGTACGATAAGCTTGCGTTGAGCGTTACCCTTGCGGAAACGAAACTCAACCTACCCGGAAATGTGAGCGTGCCGATTCGCACGCGCGTTGCGGTGCATCCCGAGCTTTGGACCTGCGCTTTGGATATCTCGGCCGCAGGCGAGGTGAAGTTTTTCCCCGAGTTTCACGGCGACCTCGTTGTGAAGCCGCTTGGCGCGGGCACGTGCGAGCTGTGGCTACAAGGGACGTACGAGCCTCCGGTTGGGAAGGCGGGAAACGTTCTGGATGTGACACTCCTACGCGGCGTCGCTAAGCGCAGTCTTCAATCGTTTCTCGAATGGCTCGCCGACGACTTTGAGGCGTATATCGCCGCGCATGAGAAGAAACGCGATGATCAAGCGCGAGGCCGCCACGGCGGTGGATAACGTTCCTATTTTGCCATTGTCCCTTGCAGTGGCGTCAGGGGAACGGCGGGAAGAGTCAATTCGAAGGTGGCGCCGCCTCCGTCATGCGAGACGACGCGAGCGTTGCCGCCGAGTGACTTTAACAATTTGTGAACCACGGCCAGCCCAAGTCCGGAACCTTCGGGCGTTGCATTTCCGCCGCGATAACCCGGCTCAAAGACATGCGTCGCATCCTCCGGCAGTATTCCGATCCCGGTGTCGCGGACGACGAGCGTCAATTCGCTCTCTGGTTTGTCGCAGCGAATTTCGACCGAACCGCCGGGTGGCGTGTAGCGTACTGCATTGATGAGAACGTTGCGGAGCACTTGACCGACTCGCGTCGGATCTCCGCGATAGTTGGTACAGGACGAGAAGTTCTTACCGCACGGGTCGTAGATGATGCTGACGTTTTTTGCTTGCGCAAGGCCGGCTATTGCCGACGCGTGCGCCCCGATAAGCGCGCACACGTTGAATGCCTCGATTCGTATCACTTCATGGCCTCGGGGTTCATGCGGCTTTTTGAGGTCATCAAGAAGCCGGCTGGCGGACGCGAGCGAAGCCAGTACACCTTCAAGGCGTTCGGTGCTGGACAAGAGTACGCCGTCCATGATGCCCTCAACATTTGCCTGCGCGATCGTAAGCGCATTTCCTATCTCGTGCCGTACGAGCGCAAAGCTTCGGTTGCGGACTTGTTCGTGCTGTTCCATTTCGCACACAAGTAGGAACATGCGCCCGGAAACAGGGCCGTCGATCGACTCCAGTATCGCTTTGGCTTCGTCCCATTCCCGCATCACGGCAAGGTCCATCGCGTGAAGCATCCGGTCTTGCTCGGTCGCGCTCATTTAGGTTTTCCTCATCTTGTAGCCGACACCGTACACCGTCTGGACGTACTCGGGCTGCTCGACGTTAGCCTCGATCTTCTTACGCAAATTATTGATGTGCCGGTCCAGGGTTCGTTCGAATACCGACCCATCGTCTTTGAGCGCGTCGAGCAATTGCGAGCGCGTAAAGACTTGCCCCGGGTTCCGCGCAAGGATCTCAAGCAACGTAAACTCCGACGGAGTCAATCGTACGATTTCCTCACGCACCCGAACCTCGTGTTCCTCGACATCAATTTCCAACTCGCCGATTCGAATGATTTCTCGGCTTTTGATTTGCTTATCCCCGTTCGTACGACGCATAACTGCACGTACTCGCGCAACGACTTCCCGCGTCGAAAACGGCTTGGTGATGTAATCGTCCGCTCCAAGTTCCAAGCCTACGATGCGGTCGAGCTCCTCGGCGCGAGCGGTCAGCATGATCGTTGGGATGCGCGTTCCTGCGGTCGCACGCAGAATATCCAATCCGCTGCCATCCGGCAGCGTGATATCCAAGAGCATCAGATCCGGTGGCCCGTGTGCGAGTTCGGCTAGTGCGTCAGCCAGTGTCGTGCGCACCGTCGGTTCGAAGCCCTCGAGTCGCAAGTAAGCGCCGAGCACCTCTCCGATTTGCTCCTCGTCGTCGACGATTAAAACGCGCTTCGCCACCGGTGCGCACCGTAAAGAGGAAGTATGCGGTCGTTCATTTTCGATGGAGTCATCTCACCTAATCGGCCGTGTTTCTTGGGAAGAGGTCTGTAAGTGCTCCCGCTTATGGAACACTCAGTTCGCTTGCGTCGGTTGCTCAAGGCGGCCTGATGATACATTCACTGGAACTCGATCAGAGACCGCTTTCCGAGCGAGCTGTGTTGATCGGCTTTGATTGCAGTCGCGAATGAATGCGTCGATCGATCTCCACGTGTCGTCGAGGTCAACGTGTGCGCCGGGGCGAGCGTCGCTGCCGGCCAACGTATCTTTCTTGTGTGTCTTAAAATCGCACACCCTTTTACGGACGACCTCTCGATGCAGATCGTTGGCCTTCGCAACCTGACTGGCGACTGCGCCTTTCAGGATCGATTCGACGATCTGCAATTTGAATTCACGGCTGAAGCGGCCGTGAGTTCTGGGCATAACGTCCCTCCAAGAAGGGTAGGCAAGCCATTCTTTCTGTGTCATGGACGGGGAGCACCACACTTTGTTCTCCCGGGCCTTCCCAACATCTTCTCCCCTCTCGGCTAGTTTAAAGTAGTCAAGCGGTTTCGCTTGGACACGAGCCTGAGGGGGTAAAAAGACTCGCATGAAGACGATTGGAACACTTTTCGGCACCGCACTTCTCGCCGTTACAGTAATGATCGGCGCCGGCGCGACGCCCGTTTCTGCGCATCCAAGCATTGATATCGTTGCATCGAACTGGAAATTCACGCCCAGCACGATCACGGTTCACGTGAATGAACTCACGACGCTGAGAGTGACGTCGAGAGGAGGCGTGCACGGCATCCAATCAGACGAACTGGGAATCAGTGATACGACAATTGTGCCGGAGAAATTCCAGGCCGTCACCTTTACTCCGAAGAAAATCGGTACGTTCACCGTGCATTGCTCCGTCGTGTGCGGAGCGGGTCATGCCGACATGGCCCTTATGGTGAAAGTCGTCGAGTGATACGTCTTATTCGGCGCTTAGGCGTTGCTGCTGCGGCGGTCGCGCTCGGCGCCGCGTACACCGGAAGTGCAAGTGCGATGCCGATTTTCGCAAAAGCTTACGGCATCAAATGCAGCGTCTGTCACACGATCGTTCCGGGGCTTAATGCTTACGGTCGCTACGTGTAGCGTACGGGATACGCGTCGCTCAATCGAGATGTCCTAAAGGGCGTTGCCCCGATGGATCGGCGAACAGCTAAACGGCGATAGCGCTGGAGGCGTGAGTTCAACCTTACCCACGTTCACGAACTCGGGGGGGAATCTCGCGTTGCATGCAGCCGGCTATGCCGGCCCCGATTGGACCTATCACGTACAGCAGTGCCTGCTGCAAAACGACCAAACAGGCGGCAGCCTCGACACCGCATGGATAACGTATAACAATTTGTTTCATCGGGACGGCCATCTTTTTCTCGGCAAGGTAGAAGCACCCGGCCCGTCGCCGTTTAGCATGTGGCCGGACATTGCGACGTTCGCAACGCCGGAAATTACCGTTGGCGAACACGCATGGGCTCTCGACGCAAACCGTTGGGGCGCGAAACTCGGATTCGTTCACAAATCGTTTAGCGCCGAGGCGGGGTGGCTTGGCAGTGGAAACGGGCTTCCGACCGCAGCCGATTTTGCCACGACGCCCGGCACGGACAAGACGTTCCAGTGGAAAGTCGCCCACTCTCCGGCGAATCGGCCTTTGGAGTATGGACTTTTCGGGAGCCTCCGCAGTTACACGGTTTCGACCGGCGCCGCTGACCACTATGGCTCGATCGCGGGTTACGTGGAGAAAGATCCGCAATCGAACGGAGTTCCCGGTTTCCTTGCGATGTACCAAATCGCAAACGATGCGAATCCCGGGCTGGACGCCTTAGGAAACCAATTGCCGGCGGCGCAGAGCCACGCGCTTAGCGCCGAGATATACGAACCCATCTTCAAGAACGGTGCCGTTCTGAGTCTTCGCGATGAATTTACCACCGACGGTTTGGGTACTTTCATTCGCTACGGAAATATCGATCTCGCCTTCAATGTTCCGCACGTCCCGTACGTGCACGGCTACATCGAAGCGGGGCTGGGCGGACACTCAGGCACGCCGAGCGGCGGTCCGGACTGGCGTTGGATTTTGTGGTGGACGACGCCGATCGGCCAATTGTAGTTCTGAGCAGAAGCCTTGCCGAACGTTGCCGGAACACCAGTCCTGGGGCGCGAGGGTTTTGAATACGGCCCCGCGCAAAGAGTGGTCTCCCGTTAGTTAGGAGCGTTTTTGTGAGCGATCTACCTCGCGTCGGCTTTGTGGGCACCGGCCGCATGGGTGCGAACATGGCGTTGCGCTTGCATGAAGCCGGCTATACCATTTCCGCGTTGCACGACGTACAAACCGCATCGGCCGAAAAAACGGCGCAAGAGACGGCCGGTAAAGCCTTCCGGACGCTAGCTGAGGTCACGCAAGCATCCGACGTTATCATTACCGTCGTGACGGACGACGCCGCGATGGAGCGTATCTTCGCGGAAGCCGGGGACTCGCTGCTCGTAAATGCCAAGGGCAAAGTTTTCATCAACTGCGCGACGGTTTCACCTGAAGCGCACATACGAACCCAAGAACGCGCCGAGCGCCACGGTGCAAACTCGCTTGAAGCGTCGATGGCAAGTTCCATTCCCCAAGCGCGCAGCGGTACGCTCTATCTCATGGTCGCAGGACGCCGCGACGTCTTCGAACGCGTTCGCCCCCTTCTCGAAAAACTCAGCGCATCTCCAAAATACATCGGCGAGGCAGGGAAAGCCGCGCAAGTCAAGGCGCTCGTGAACATGGTCATGAATATCAATACTGCGGGGCTTGCCGAGGGGCTCGGTCTTGGCGACGCGCTCGGTGTCGATCTCGCGATGCTGCGCGAAGTCTTTTCGGAAACGGGCGCAAATTCGCGCGTGCTGCAGACCGACGGCGAAGACATGCAGAACCGCGAGCACGACGTGTATTTTTCCGCCGAGCACGCGGCCAAAGATTCCGGCATCGCGCTCGATCTCGCTCAAGAAGTCGATCTGTCGTTGCCGCTCGCACGCGCGACCTACAATCAATTCGAACGCATGAAGTCACTCGGCCTCGGCGGCCTTGATAAATCGGGCGTCTCCGAGCTAACGTTTCTCTCGCGCCACGGCCAACGCGGAAGCGACGGCGCCCAGGCGCCCGTCTAAATCGGACGACGCTTACCGTCAGAAGCTAAGGAGCCGCAATGCCCGACTATCACGAACACAGCGATTTGAATTCACTTGGCGAATTTGCCAAACTCGCGGGCCCGGAGTTCGAAGGCTTTGTCGCGCTAAATAGCGGCTCGAGCGAAAGACGGACGCATCACGCCGAAATACCGGAACTCATGTCGATCGCGGTTGCATGCACGACGCAGTGCCCCTACTGCCTCGACGTTCACACTGCCGGGGCCAAAAGAGCCGGGGCGACGCGCGAAGAAGTCGCCGAAGCCATTTTCGTTTCCGCCGCCCTACGAGCCGGCGCTGCCGTAACGCACGGCACGCTAGCGCTAAAACTCTTCGACCGGAAGTGAACGTTCCAGGCTGGGCAACTCGCGGCTAGTCGACGCCGCGGGTCGCTTTGACCTCTCTCGCGTAGGCGGCTTCCATCAGGGTTGCTTCCGAGAGTGGGCCCATGTCGAGCGCTTTCCCGCCGCAAGCTTCGATCATTTCACAGACCATCGCGCGGGCTTCAGGGTCGTTCGCGGCAACCATCACCTCGCCGTTTGGCGTAGGCTCTTCCATGAATGCTTTCACGACGTGGCGGTTATCGAGCTTTTTCGCGAGCCGCTGCGCACCGTTGTCGTGTCCT
>JBDTFK010000207.1:0-2519 GCA_039937995.1 Vulcanimicrobiaceae bacterium
ATCCTCGGTATCGCCGGAATCGCTTGCGGGCTTCTGGCGCCCGACACGCAGACGGTCGTCGGCGCGCCCGGTTCGACGGTGAAGGTCGACGCGCTCGCCCGCACTATCGATTTTCCGCCGATGCAAAACGAGCCGTCGCAACGCCTGTTACCGGTGGGCGGAGCGTTTCTCTTGCGCCCCGTTCCGCGAACGGTTGTTGAGGTCCAGGCATTCGACGCGGCGGGCCGCCATCTCACCGTCACGCAGCCGTCGGGAAGTTCATTTCTCTCGCCGGTGCTGCTTATGCAAGCGCGCCAAACGATTGCGGGGATGAATCTTCCGTACGATTCGTTCGCCGTACCCGCCGCCCATCGTCTCGTGAGAGCGGTGCTTTTTACCGCTCAAGAGGCAGCCCAAATGCGTGGCGCACGGGGCAATCCCGGAGCGGCCGTGCTCTTTGACGTCGAGGACGAGTCCGGGCGCTCCGTCGCGCGCGGTCTTGCTCTCGCGCGCAGCAATGAAACCATATCCGTGGCGGGTTTAGCGCTGCGTCCCAATGTCACGACGTATAACGCGACCGATGTGGTCGCAATTCCGAATATCTTCGCGGTCATGCTCGGATTGATTGCGATTTCTTCCGGCGCGATCCTCAACGCGACCGCTAAAACTCCGTCCCGCTCGTAAAGCGGAACCCCTCAATTTTTGCGGCTGGAACGACGAGTGAGTAAGAGTATCCGCCGGTACGTTGCGGTTTGTTCGCGAACGTCGCCTTCGCCAGCGCTTCGACGATGCTTTGATTGAATCGCATATTGCGAATGCCGCCCAAAATTTTTCCGCCTTCGATCAAAAACGTGCCGTCGCGCGTCATGCCCGTAACGATCGCGCGTTTCTGATCGACCGTGCGAATGTACCAGAAGCGCGTGACGAGCAATCCTCGCGTCGTTTCCGCGATGAGCTCCTCGGTACTTGAAGTTCCGGATGCGACGACGATGTTGAGCGGTTGCGGCCCCCAGGCATTGGGGGCGGGCAGCGCGTGGCCGGTATTTTCCACGCTTAACTTATGCGCGTAGTAGCTATCGGTAACGATATTGCGAATCACGCCCGAATCCACGAGCGTGACGCGCTGCTTTGGTTGCGCTTCGTAGTCGAAGGGCATGCCCGGTGCCAGGTGGTGCGAGAAATCGTCGGTAATCGTCAGCGATTCGCCGAAATACCGCTCGCCGAGTTTGCCGCTGAAGAACGACGAGCCGTCGGCGTACGACTGTGCGGAGAAATGCGATGCGACGTAGGCCAGGAGTTCGCCGAATGCCGCAGGCTCCAAAATAACGGTCCAGTCGCCCGGATCGACATTACGAGGCGATGCGCTGCGTTGCGCTTTTTCGACCGCGCGGGCTCCGATCGCGACGCCGTCTATGGCGCCGAAATTGCGCGAATAGTGCTCCGCGTAGCCGGTCGAGTCCGGCGCGGTAACCTTTACGTTAGCGGCGGAGTCGGTAGCGTCAAACGACGCCAGCGCACCCGAACTATTGGCGATCGTGATGCCGTTCGACGACGTCGAAACGTATCCCGAGCACCAGAACTTCAAACGCTCGGCTTCGGTCAGCATTCCTCCCGCGGCGGTCGCGCGCATTTGCGGGCTTGCACTTGCGGTATGCGGAAAATAGGCGTTTGCCGGTACGTTTACGATCCCGTCGCCGGAAGGCAGCTTCGGTTGCATCGGATCGGGCGGAACGAAGGACGCAATATCGATCGCGCGTTGCACGACCGCATCGAGTGAAGGTTCGTCTAGCCGGTTTGTTGCGGCTACTCCGGTCCGTCCGTCCACGATTGCGCGCACGGAAATCGCGTGGTCTCGCGAGGCGACGTTTTGGTTAGAAATCCCGCGCGCGAACCGAGTGAGCGCGTTATCGGCGGCGCTTACGAGGATTTCCGTTTGATCGGCGCTCGAGTGCCCGAGCGCTCGCAGGGCAAGCTCCTCTCGTTCGGCTTTATTCACGATAGCCGATCCCTACGCTGACGCCGCGAAACCTCGCCGGGGACGTTGCTTGCGTCGTGCGCCCGGTTTGCATCGGCTCGCCTTTTCCGCAGTTCGGCGTTCCCCACGGAACCCACGATTTCGCGTCGGCGATCGCGTCGCACGACTTCCAAAACTCCGGTGTGATCCCCGCGTAGGTCGGATTTTTCAGCATGCGCCCGCGCTTTCCGTTCTTGACTTCCCATGCAATTTCGCATCCGAATTGAAAGTTCAAACGCCGGTCGTCGATCGACCACGACCGGTTGCTCTCCATATAGATCCCGCTGCGAACGTCGTCGAAGAGATGTTCGAAGGGGACGTTTCCGGGAAGCAAATTAAGATTGCACATTCGGATCATGGGAACGAACTCCCAACTTTCGGCGCGGACGCACGCGTTGCTCGTTCGTCCGATCGCGCGAGCCGTGTCGTTGCTCATTTCGTAGCCGACGAGGGTCCCGTTGCGGACGATCTCGGAGGGCGCGGATTTCGTTCCCTCATCGTCGTATCCGCAGGTTGCCATACCGTG
>JBDTFK010000208.1:0-12258 GCA_039937995.1 Vulcanimicrobiaceae bacterium
AGCTTCAAGAGGTCGCGTACGCGGTCGTTTGCGGCTTTGCCGCGCGCGATGTTGTGAATTCGCAGCGGTTCGCCTACGATGTCGCCGACCGTCATGCGGGGATTCAAGCTGGCAAAGGGATCCTGAAAAATGATCTGCAGTTCGCGACGCACCTTCCGGATTTCCGTGCTGGAGAGTTCCGTTAGGTCGCGCCCGTCGAAAAAGATTTCGCCTTTGGTTTTTTCAAGAAGGCGCAAAACCAAGCGCCCAATCGTTGTCTTTCCGGAACCCGACTCGCCGACGAGTCCGAGCGTTTCGCCCGCGTCGATCGAAAAATCGACACCGTCGACGGCTTTCACGTCGGCGACGTGACGCGAAAAGAGACCCGCATGAATCGGAAAATACTTGTAGAGACCGCGAACGTCGAGAAGGGCCGTCACGTCGCTTCTCCGACGATTGGAGCGACCGGCGCGTCGATCGAGCGCTGACTCGCCGCCCGCTCGTCGTAGAGGAAGCAGCGCGCGACGTGTTCCGCGCCAAAGGAATACAGCGGAACGGGCTGGTCGCAAATCGGCATGCGATACGCGCAGCGCGGCGCGAACGCACATCCCGGCGGCATGTTTAGAAGATTCGGCGGCTGGCCTTTGATGGGCTCGAGGCGCCGGTGAGCATCGTCCAAACGCGGAAGCGACGCGAGCAGGCCTTGCGTGTACGGCATGCGCGGCTCTTTAAAAATCTGTTGCGCGCTCCCGTACTCGACCATATTTCCACCGTACATCACGAGGACGTTCTTGCAGACCTCGGCAACGACGCCGAGGTCGTGCGTGATGAGCACGATTGCCGCGCCCGTTTCGCGTTGCATTTCGTTCATCAGTTCGAGAATCTGCGCCTGGATCGTTACGTCGAGCGCCGTCGTCGGTTCGTCGGCGATCAGCAATTGTGGACCACACGAGAGCGCCATCGCAATCATGACGCGCTGCCGCATGCCGCCGGAGAATTGGTGCGGGTAGTCGTTCAATCGATCGGCCGGTGCCGGAATGCGCACTTTTTTGAGCATATCGATCGTTTTGTCGCGCGCGTCTTTTTTATTGTATCCGAGATGCAGGCGGACGGCTTCGGCGATCTGCTCGCCGATGGTGAGCACCGGGTTTAAGCTCGTCATCGGATCTTGAAAGATCATCGCGATCCGGCGTCCGCGAATCTTTCGCATTTCGGCTTCGCTCTTAGCCTGAAGATCTTCGCCGTTAAAGAGGATGGCGTCGGCAGTAACCTCGGCGTTGCGCGCCAGGAGCCGCATGATCGAAAGCGAGGTTACGGATTTCCCGGAACCGGACTCGCCGACGATGCCGAGCGTTTCGCCGGCCCCGAGTGAAAATGATAGCCCGTTGACGGCCGTTACCGGACCGTCTTCCGTACGAAACGACGTACGAAGATTTTTAACCTCGAGCAGTTGTGTCACTAGATTCCGGTCAGCGACAGTATGAAGGCCGTCACTACAAAGGCCACGGCGACGATGCCGGTGATGCGCGTTAATTGCTCTTCTGCGCCCATACGTCCGTGGTACGTCGATTCAACGCGCCCGCCGATCGATCCGGAGAGACCTTCCTGCTTCGTCGTCTGAACCGCGAGCAACACGACGAGACCAACCGCCGCGATAAGAAAGATTGCGGCGATCGAGTGCGTGAGCCAACTTGCGTGCGCCTGAAACCAGGTTAATTGCGCTTGCGGCATTTGCACCGGTGGCGCTTGCACGAGAATCGGGGTCGGATGCGGGTTCGGGACGGTGGTCGTCACGACCAATGGTGCGGCTTTCGCAGCTGCGGCGACCTGGGTGTTCAACGAGCTAGTTCTCCTGTCTGAAAATCGAGCGCGCGCGCGACCCGCTCCGCAATTTTTTGGGGTGTGAGGCCGAAGCGCGCTCGCTGGCCGGCTTGGGAATCGTGCTGCACGAGGACGTCGGCGATACCCGTTCGCTCGATAGCGACGGGAAGGCGCAGGTCCGACGCGATTTCTACGACCGCCGAGCCGAAGCCGCCTGCGAGAGCATGCTCCTCTAACGTAAGGATCAACCGGTGGTCCTGCGACAAAGCCGCCAACAACTCACCATCCACGGGTTTTGCAAAGCGAGCGTTCACGATGCTCGGGAGGTGGTCCGACGGACCGAATTCACCGCTCGCGAGCAGATCGTAGGCGTCGAGGGCGACGTCGACCGTGTTTCCCAGGGCCATAACGGCGACCCCCGACCCTCGCCGCAAGATTTCGGCCCGGCCCGGGGCGAGCGGGGCCACGGCGTCGCGGTGCCTCCCACTTGTCGATCCGCGCGGATAACGGATCGCCACAGGACCATCCAAAGCGAGCGCCTGTTCGAGCATCGGGAGGAGTTCGTCTTCGTTTCGGGGCGCCATGATCGTCATGTTGGGCAGCGTCCGCAAGTAGGCGATGTCGTATAACCCCATGTGCGTCGGTCCGTCGTCGCCTACGAGACCCGCGCGGTCCATGCAAAATACCACCGGCAAGTTTTGCACGCACACGTCATGCACGACCTGGTCGTACGCGCGCTGCAGGAATGTCGAGTAAATCGCGCAGACGGGCCTTAGTCCGCTTGCCGCAGCACCGGCCGCAAAGCAAACAGCGTGCGCTTCGGCGATGCCCACGTCGAAGAATCGGGACGGATATTTTTTCGCGAATTTGGAGAGCTTCGTTCCGTCCGGCATCGCGGCCGTGATCCCGATGACCCGCGGGTTCTTCTCCGCGACCAAGCTCAGCGCATCGGCGAAAGCGTCGGAGAACGTCGGCCGGGCATCCGGCTTGAGTTCAAGTTTTCCGTTCTCGACATCGAAAGCGCCGCTCACGCCGTGAAACGTCCGCGAATCTCGCTCGGCCGGTTCGTATCCTTTGCCCTTTTTCGTGCGAACGTGCACGAGGACGGGGCCGTCGATCGATTTCGCGGTGTTTAGCGCGTCGACGAGCGCATCGATGTTGTGGCCGTCGACGGGGCCGATATAGCGGAAGCCCAATTCTTCAAAAATTATGGCCGTTTTTTCGGTCGGCGATACGAACCGCATCGCGGCGATTTCCGCGCTCGCGAACGCCTTTCGCGCGGTTCCTCCGAGCGGTATGTGATCGAGAACGCCCTTCGCCCGCTCGCGCACAAAATTGGCGAACGGCTTGCTTCGCAACACGGAGAGGTAGGACGCAATCGACCCGACGTTCGGTGCGATCGACATCTCGTTATCGTTAAGGACGACGATGAAATTGGAATTCAGCTGCCCGGCATTGTTGAGCGCTTCGTACGCAAGACCACCGGTCAGGGCCCCATCTCCGAGCACCGCGACAACGCTTCCGTTTCCGCCGCTTAGGTCGCGCGAAACAGCCATTCCGAGCGCCGAGGATACGCTCGTTGAAGCGTGGCCGGCGCCAAAGGCGTCGTACTCGGACTCGGTACGCATCGCAAAGCCCGAAAGGCCGCCCGCTTTGCGCAGGGTTGAAAAGCGATCGCGGCGCCCGGTGAGAATTTTGTGGACGTAGGTTTGATGGCTCACGTCCCACACGAGCTTATCCGACGGAAGGTCGAGCACGCGATGCAGTGCGATCGTCAATTCGACGACGCCGAGATTCGGCGCGAGATGGCCACCGTTGCGCGAACACGTGACAACCAGCATGTCGCGAATTTCGCGAGCAAGAACATCGAGCTCGTCGCGCGTTAGCGTCTTTACGTCGGCGGGGGAATTGACTCGTTCGATCACCATGGAAGCGACCTCTATTCGCTCAGTTCCACCGTCGGGCCCGCTCGCGTCGCTTCCCGTAAAGGGCGGCCCTTCTCCAACCGAGTATGAAGCGGCATGAAAGTTTTGGTTGTGGGTGCGACCGGGTACATCGGCCGCGCGGTGTGCGAGGCGCTGGCATCGCACGGACACCGGGTCCTCGCGATGGTCCGCGACTCGACGCCTTCACGCGCACACGCGGGCGCCGACGTCGTTCGCGGCGACATTACCGACGTCGCATCGCTGGTTTCGGCCGCGCTCAATGCCGATGCCGTCGTCTATGCCGTACAGTACCACGGCGAGGACGGTTTCGCCGTTGAATCCGCAGCACTAACAGCCCTTTCGGACGCGCTCGCCCGGAACAAGAAACGTATGCTGTACACGAGCGGCGTCTGGACATACGGCAGTACGTTTCCGAACGTTGCAAACGAAGAAACGCCGCCCCATCCCATAGCGATCGTGGCAAAACGTCCCGAGCTCGAAAACATCCTCCTCAATTCGGTGGCGAACGGACTCCACGCAATCGTGATCCGTCCCGGTGACGTCTACGGACGGGGAGGCGGAATCCCCGCGATGTGGGTACAATCGGCACACGAAAACGGCGCCGCGCGAATCATCGGTGACGGAACCAACCACTGGCCGATGATTCACATCGACGACCTCGCATCGCTCTACGTTCTCGCGCTGGAAAAGGCGGCCGCCGGCAGCGCGTACATCGCGGCCGACGAAACGCAATTGACCGTGAACGCGATGGCCGAAGCGGCCAGCCGCGGCGCGGGAAAGAACGGTGCGGTCGTGCATTGGCCCCTTGAGGAAGCACGCAAAGCGATGGGACTCTTTGCCGACGCGCTCGTCCTCAATCAATTGGTCACGAGCGCGAAAGCGCGGCGTGAGTTGCAATGGAGCACGCGCTCGAGTACGGCAGTTGACGATCTTCAGGCCGGTTCGTACGTTCGTGCGTAGGTAGCGCGATGCACGATTCGGTACCGGATCTCGTTCCGATCAAGAACCGGCGGGCGTGGCGCGACCTTGCGCGCATTCTCTCAACGGTCTTCAATCCGTTCTTGACGGCGCTCGCGCTTTTCGTCATCTTGGCGCACGTGAGCGCGCGCGGTACGCTCGCTTTTTGGTGGCTGCTTCTCCTATCGACGTTCTTTACATCGCTCGGGCCGATGATGTACGTGTTCTGGCTTTACGGGAGCGACCGCGTTTCAGACCTCGACATGTCGGTGCGCCACGAACGGGAAGCGGTCTTCGGCGCGTTCGTCGTTTTCTATCTTCTCGGCACAATCGTGCTGTGGTTAACGCGCGCGCCGACGCTGATGATCGCGTCGCTCGCGGCGTACACCGTTTCAACGCTCGTCGTGCAGTACATCACGCGTTACTGGAAGATCAGCACGCACGCGCTCGGCATCACCGCGCCGCTCGTCGCGCTCACCCTCCTCTACGGTAACGAAACGCTACCCTTTCTCGTGCTGATCCCCATGGTGGCCTGGGCGCGCGTCTATCTTAAGGCGCATACGGTTCTACAAGTCATTGCGGGAGCGGCGCTTGGAACCGGATCGACGATCCTGTTCTTCCACCTCTTCCACGTGAAGGAAATCCTCTCGCTCTAACCGCCTCCGGCGGGTGCGAGCAGTTGGAACGCACCGGTCGCGGCGATCGCGTCCCCGAGGTGAATACCGGTAACTTCGGCGGTTTTCTCGTTTTCAAAGATGACGCGAACTTCGGATGCGTTGAAAACCGCATCGCCGCTTGCGTTTTTGCCTCGGACGAACACGAGCGTCTTGCCGGTTGCGGGATCGGCAACGACGGCAGTTTTCGGCACAAGCATGCCGCGATCGTGCGCCACCACGATTTCGGCGTCGACCGCGGCTCCGGAGAGCGCCTGGGGAACGGACGCGGCGACGAGTATCTGCGCGCTTTGCGTCGTGGGATCGGCCGCGCCGGCGACGCCGGAAACGCGACCGTCGATCGTTTCTCCGGTGCCCGGCATCGTCAGACGCACGAAGTTCCCGGCGCGCACGCGCGCCGCATCGGAGGCGGCGAGTTGCAATGCGACTTGTGAGTTCGTGCCCGGCGCGATTGAAACGACCGGAACGCTCGGGTCGACCGATTCACCGACCGAATGGTGTACGGCCGTGACGACACCGTCGATGGGCGAGCGGAGCGTTCCGTTTTGCAAATCCCGCTGCGCAAGTTGCGACTTCGCCGCAGCGCCGGCGGATTGCGCGCGGCTTGCGTCGGCCAACGCACTCGCCCCGCGTGCATCGGCGCGGTCTGCCGCGAGTTGGGCTTTCGCGGCTTCGACGTCTTTTCTCGCTGCAACGCCCGCAGCAAAGAGGCGCTCTTCTCGTGCGACGGTTTGCGCGTCCAGGGCAATTTTTGTCGAGAGGCGGTCGATCGACGCTCCCTGAGCTTGCGCGGAAGCCGCGCGCGCATCGGCATCTGCCTGCTGCGCGGCGAGAGCCAGCGGCGCCGAATCGAGCTGCGCAAGTGCGTCGCCTGCTCCGACGCGTTCTCCGACGCGAACGTTTACGGAGGCAATGCGGCCGGCGGTTGCAAACGCGAGCTTTGTCTCCGCGCCGGCCGCCGGTCCCAAGCGCCCAACGGCCGGCACCGTGACGTCGATTGGGCCGGACTTCACGATGGCGATTGCAACCAACGGCGACACGTCTTGCGCCGTTACCGGCGGCCGCTGATCTGCGCGCCACCACAAGAACCCCGCAACGATTGCGACGCCTATAATGATGGCGGAAATCCAACGCGAGCGCGCGCCGAACGTCATGGCTGTTCTCCTGCGGCAAGTGCGAAAGTAAGGATCGATCGATCGAGATCCGCACGCGCGGCAACGTCGTCCACGACGGCGGCTGCATACGTCCGGCGGGCGTCGGCGAGATCGAGGCTCGAGGATGCTCCCTCGCGATATCCGGTCGCAGCCGCTCGAATTTCGGCCGCAGCCTCCGCGCGCGCACTTGCGCTCGCCGCAGACGCCTCGCGCTGCGCTTTCAAAGATTCAAACGCATTTGCGACCTCCGTGGTTACCGTTTGCGTCGCGCCGGCAAGGCGCGCCCGAGCTTGACTCAGTCTCGCGCTCTCGGCTCGCGAGCGATCCGATGCCGCCCGGGAAACGGGAAGATCGAGCGTGACGTTCGCACTCGGGCCCGAAACGTTGATGCCGGAATCGACGCCGGTCGTATATCCCGCTTGCACGGTTAGTGCGGGCAACACGCCGCGGTGCGACGTGCGTACCGCGCCTTCTTCTGCCGCGACGTCGGCTTGCGCGCCGCGTATTTCCGGGCGCGTCACGAGCGCAGATGCAATCGCCGCCTCGGGCGAAGGGGGCAGCGTGGCGCCGGCAACGCCGATCTGCGAGAGCGAGGGGAGAGCAAAGGCGTCGCTCTTTGCCGCCATCTCCGTAGCAAGGTTGCGGCGAGCATTTATTTCGTCGGCGCGCGCCGTTGCGAGCGCGGCTTGCGCACGCGCGACTTCGACTTCCGCGCGCACGACGTCGAGCCTCGGAACGCCCCCACTTTGGAAGCGAATCTTTGCGGCGTACCGATCCCCTTGCGCGCCGGCAAGAATTTCCGAGCGCAATTGCGACACCTCGCGCGTACGTATCGCGTCGACGAAGAGCCCGACGGCTTTCACGCGCTCCACGCGTTCGACGCCGAGCTCGGCCGCGGTCGCGCTGCGAACATTTGCGGCGGCTTGCGCGACGAGCGGATCGTGAGTGGCGACGTCTCCGAGAACGACCTGCCCGCCGACCGTCGTCAACCGCTGCAGCACCGTTCCGCCCGCGCTCCCGCCTTGCGGCACTTGCGCGTAGTTTACAATCGCATGCGGTAACCCGGTACCCCGGGCTGCATCGAGTAACGACTGCATCTCGCTCACACGCGCGCGCGCTTCATTCACCGTTGGAGCATGAGCAACCGCCGCCGATTCCACGTCGCCGAGCGAAAGCGTAGCAGCGAGAACTGCCGCCGCAATCACAATCGCTCTCCGAATTCCGCGAATCCCGCGTAGAGTACGGGGATCGCGACGAGCGTGAAAAGCGTTGCGGTCGAAAGGCCGCCGATGACCGCAATCGCCAGCGGTTTTTCCATTTCCGCGCCGCTTCCCACACCGAGGGCGAGCGGCAACAGCCCGCCGATCGCGGCGAAGGTCGTCATGACGATCGGGCGCAGACGCTGACGGCCCGCCGCAACGAGCGCTTCCTCGACGGTCGCACCATCGCGGCGACGACGGTTCGCGACATCAATCAGCAATATGCCGTTCTTCACGATGAGACCCACGAGCAACAGCAACCCCATGAACGACGAAACGTTAAAGGGCGTGCGCGTGAGAAAGAGCCCGAGCGCAACGCCGATTAGCGCGAGCGGAATCGCCGTGAGGATAACGAGCGGAAGCCGGTACGACCGGAACGTCACGACCATAACGAAAAACACAAGCGCGATTGCGATTGCGATAACCGTCGCGAATTCTTTGAACGAGGCCTGCTGGGCTTGATATTGGCCGCCGATCGTCCACGTGTATCCCGGTGGGAAAGGCGTTTTTGCCAGCGCTCCTTTGATCTCGTTGATGACCGCCGAGAGGCTCCTTCCGCTGAAGTTTGCGGTAGCGACGACGACGCGAGCGCCGTTTTCTTCGGTGATATCGCTCGATGGAGCGGCGCCCGACGCCCGAGCGAGCGACCCGATCGGAACGGCGCCTCCGGCTGTCGGCAAGAGGCGACGCGTGAGCGGGACCGACGAATCCCCCGCGGCCAGGCGCACCGGAACGAGTTGCAACGATCCGGGAAGTTGCGTCGCTACGTTGCCGAGCGTCGCTGCCGCCAGTGCGTCGGCGATCTCCGTTGTTCCGATTCCGAGCGCCGCCAGGCGCGAACCGTTCGGCGAAATGCGCACGGTTGGGTCGTCGTAGTTCACGCCGGAGAACACGTCGGTCACGCCGTCAAGTTTTCTGAGTGTATCCGCGACCGCGGTCGCGCGCGAGATCAACGTCGCTTGATCGGCCCCGCGAATCGTGAGTTGAATCGGAGCGCGCGCGCCCGAAACGTCGTTGATCATATCTTCGAGGATCTGATGGAAATCGAGCGATGCCGCAGGAACCGCAGAATGCTCCGCATCGCGGATCCGGCCGCTGATCACCTCATAGGAGTCGCGCTCGCCGCGTGGCTTGAGGGTGATGCGAATCGTCCCGACGCGCGGCGGAGTCGGAGAGAATCCGTTTGTATCGATACCGGTGAAGCGCCCCACGTCGGCAACGGCGGGATCGCGCAACGCGACGCGCTCCATCGCAAGCGCGGCGGCGTCGCTTGCGGCAAGGGTCGATCCCACCGGCATCATATATTTGATTTCAAACTGTCCTTCATCAAGCGAAGGTAAGAAATCGCTCGGCAATTTCGCAAGCAACACGATCGTGACGAGCAAAACGCCGCCGGATGCGAGATAGACCGTTCGCCGATGGCTAAGAGCCCAACGTAAAAGCGGCTCGTAACCGGAAAGTACGTGCGCCACGAACCCCACGTGTCCGGCATCCTCGCCGGCAGGCCGCACGAGCTTGGATGCGATGATCGGGGTGACGAAGATTGCCAAAAGCAGCGATATGACGAGCGAGGTTGCTAGCGTAATAGCAAGCGCACGAAAGAAGAATCCCGACACACCCGAGAGGAGCGCGAGCGGAATAAATACGACGACCGTGGTAAGGGTTGAGGCGGTCATCGGCGCAATCAGTTCGCGCATCGCGTTGCCGATAACCGTATGTTTATCGATGCCGGGCCCCTCCGCCATGTGCCGCGCGATGTTCTCTATGACGACGATCGCATCGTCGATAATCAACCCGACCGCAACCGCGAGTCCGCCCACGCTCATGAGATTGAGCGTCTGATTCAGGCGTCCAATCACGAAAATAACGATCGAGATCGCGATAGGAATGACGAACGCTGCTATCAACGTCATGCGAAGATTGCGCAAAAATAGCAAAATGACGAGAATTGCAAGGACGGCGCCGATTGCGATTGCGTCGCGCAAACTCTTTTGCGAGTCGCGGACGAGGGTCGTCTGATCCCAGTACTTATGGACGACGATACCGCCGGGAAGCCGCGCTGCGAGTTCATCCATTTTCGCAGCGACCCCGTCGGCCATTTTCACCGCGTCGGCTACGGGAAGCGCGAAGAAGTTGATGGCAACTGCGCGCTCCGTGTCGTAGGACATCTGCAACGTCGCGGGAGCGACGCCGAGACGCACTTCGCCGAGGGCGCGGAGCGGAGCCGATTGGTGATTTGCGAGCGGTATCGCGACGCTGCTCAACGACCGGACGTCGTTAATGCGGGAATCGACCACAAGCACGTTGCGTTGCGCGTACGCATCCACGAAGCCGGGCGATACCACGCTGTTTGCCTGCGCGAGAGCCTTTGCTACATCTCCGGCGCTCAGCCCGCGCGCGGCGAGGGCGCCCGGATCCAAATCGACGATGTACTCGCGTTCGGCGCCTCCAACCACGAGCATTCGCGAAAGCCCCGGAATGCCGTAGAATTGCGGGAGGAGCGTTTGCTGCAGCATTTCGTGAACGACGGTCTGGGAGAGCGACTTCGACGTAAACGCGTAAGACACGACGGGTTCCGTATTGGGGTTGATGATGGTCGCGTCCACCGACGCTCCCGGCGGGAGACCGCTGCGGACCCCGGCAATGGCTTGGAACACGCGTTGCAAATCGAGGTTCACGTCGGAATGCGGGTCGAACTCGGCAATGAGTTCTGCGCTTCCCTGCGCCGATGTGGAGAGCACGCGAGTTACCGCCGGCAAACCGGTAAAAGCGCGCTCGAGCGGGAGTGCGACTTCAATGCGAACGCGATCGGGAGGGAGGTCGCCTGCGCTCGCGACCACGTCGACGCGAGCAAACGTCATCGTAGGAAAGATCGAGGCGGGGATCGTTGTGTACGCCCACGCCCCGAGCACGGTTAAAACGGCAACGAGAAAGACGATGCTCCGTTCGTGCCGGAGCGGAAGATCCTCGAGTCGC
Source organism: Vulcanimicrobiaceae bacterium (assembly GCA_039937995.1). GTDB lineage: Bacteria > Vulcanimicrobiota > Vulcanimicrobiia > Vulcanimicrobiales > Vulcanimicrobiaceae > JALYTY01. Next base: position 10,767 of record JBDTFK010000208.1, read on the forward strand.
AGTGCCGCTCTCTCCTAGTCGTTACCGGTGTCGATGCTGTCTTCGAGCACCTTGCCGGTGGAAGCATCGATACCCACTTCGTGGACGACGTTCCCAACCTTGATATCGAAGCTGTAGCGGAGGCCGCCGGCCTCACGTTCGAGTTCCTGATCGACGATGACTCCGGGCTCCTTCGTTAGAGCTTTTGTCTGTGCGGATTTGAGCGAAATTTTCGCTTGAGGCTGTAAATTCGCGCCCTTGAGTTGGAGCGCGGTCGGCGTTGCGGCCGATGCAAGCTCAAAACTTGAAATGGCGGTCAAGAGGACCACCAGAGCTAGTGTTTTCATACAACGATGCTCTCATAGTGAAATGACTTCACCATGAACCGAACAAAAACAAGGGGAGGCAATGTTGGTTACGCCGGATGCTGCCTCGGGAACTTCAGCGACACCTTGGCGCCTCCACTCACATCATTTTCCAGAATGAGCGCTCCGCCGTTAGCTTCGACGATGGCGCGCGCGATTGCAAGTCCGAGGCCCGTTCCACCGCGAGTACGGGCGCCGTCCGCGCGCCAGAAGCGTTTTGTGGCGTTGACGAGAGCATCGTGCGAAAAGCCCCGGCCGTTGTCCCGCACGACGACGGTCGTCATGCCGTCGCCGGATTCGATCCCGATCCGTACGGTGCCGTTTGCGGGCGCAAAAGTGATGGCATTGTGTACGATCGCTAGTAGCGCGCGCTCAAAACCCAGGGCGTCGACCAGCAGTTCTTCGGGGCGATCGTCGGATTCGATCCGCACATTTTTTACCTGGGCGGCGACGTTGCAGCGCTCTACGACGTCGCGCGCAATAGCTGCCACGTCAATCGATTGCCGATGGCCCGCATCGATGTCGGCCCGCGCGGCGGCGAGAAGATCGTCGACCAGTACCTCCAGACGTTCCACCTCACGCAGCACACCTTCGCACGCGTGCCGGTATTCTTCGGTTGTCCGTTCGCGCCGCAGCGCGAGTTCTGCCTCGGCTCGGACGACGGCGAGCGGCGCTCGCAATTCATGCGAGGCGTCGGCGGCGAATTGTCGCTCCCGGGTAAAGGCCGATTCGAGGCGTTGCAACATCCGGTCGAACGAGACCGACAGGCGGGCAAGTTCGGCGATTCCGATATGGCCGACGCGCAGGGAGAGATCGCGCCCTTCTATGCGTTCCATCAGCAGTGCAACGCGATCGAGCGGTGCAACGATGGTTCCGGCGACGCGATCTGCGACGAGAGCACCGGCCGCGAGAACGAGCACGCCGCACAAAACCGAAACCAAAACGGCGTCGCGATCCAGGACGTCGATCCACGCGTTCGACCTCCAGGCGCGGACCTCGCCGATGTACCGGCCTTTGCGAATAATCGGTGCTGACGCAAAGTTGACGTCGTCGCGCGCTTCCTTATCTTTCGGCGGGAGATCGCCGGTGACGAGATTGCCCTCCGCGTCGACCACCGCGGCGCGCGCCGTGGTTTGCAGGGCCGCGAT
>JBDTFK010000209.1:0-3977 GCA_039937995.1 Vulcanimicrobiaceae bacterium
TGGAGCTCTCGGCTTTGATCTCCCGACAGCGGCTCCCCTATGGAAACCAATCGGTGGAGTACACGATCAAGGAGGTGCCTACGCAACAAGGCAATCTCGTCGCGGTACGCGCAGCAGTAGGCTGAACGAGCGGTCGTAGAAAGATCGGCGTATACGGCTTTGAGCAGTGCCCCGGCCTTCCATCGCGAACCGATGGCCGTCCCAAAATTCGATGCCCTTATGCTGCCGTTGCTTCAAGTCGCCGCGGACGGGCGAGCACAAGCTCAACGACCTCGTCGCACTGATCGCCGATCGCTTGAATCTGTCCGAGCCTGAGCGCCTGGAAAAGATGGCCTCTGGTCAGTCACGCTTTCGCAATCGCGTGTATTGGGCGAAGCTGTACCTAAATCAGGCTAAGGCAATCGAAACGATCCGGCCCGGCATTTTCTCGATTACCGAGCGCGGCCGTTCGCTACTCGCGCAAAATGGCGAGCGGATCGCTGTCGACGCGTTGATGCAGTTTTCCGAGTTCCGCGCATTCAAAGCCAAATCCGGCACCGGCACGCATAACGTGCGCAGAGCCGACAAGTACGTAACCGTGACGGTACCAGAGGACCCCGGAGAAGACGGCTATGTGGAGATACTCGCGCGTACCGACGTCCGCGAGTCTCACCAGATTCAGGCGCTACTCGCGGACATCGGATCAAGAATGGGCATGCAGATATGGCTGCCGAGAAACGACCGCACCTCCGTTCTCGGCGAATGGAAAGGTGATCACCCTGGACCACTGGATCGCCTTCCCTTGAACTATGATGAGGCAACGCTAAAGACGATCGAACAGATTGACGTTCTTTGGCTGCGAGGACGATCAATTCGTCGAGCTTTCGAAGTGGAGCACACGACCGCCGTATATTCCGGGATTCTTCGCATGGCCGACCTGCTAGCGCTCCAGCCGAACATGGATATTAAGCTCCACATCGTTGCGCCGCCCGCGCGACGCGATAAGGTTTTTCAGGAGCTGCGCCGCCCCGTCTTCTCGCTGCTTGAGCGCGGCGCACTTTTCGAATACTGTACGTATCTATCGTACGACAGCGTCCGTGACCTTCGAGAACAACCGCTGCTGGCGCACCTCAACGAAGCGGTCCTCGACGACTATGCGGAGGAAGCCGAAGATCCAAATGCATAGGGTGAGACGATTGGGTCAAGAACTACCCGCAACGCGATTCGAGCCGTCGGCGCCGTCACGGGATTATTATACGGAATGCGGCTAGCCTGTCGACGAGGGGGTCCGGCCTTGTGAGCAAATCGTGGCTTTGTTCACCGTTTGCCCGGCGTTCGCAGGTAACGAGCTCGGCCTCGCGCTGAACACGAAGGTGATGCGAAACGGTCGGCTGATTGAGGGGCAGCGCGTCGGCGAAGTTGCAGACGCACACCTCATCCTTGCGGCCGTCGGTGTCGCTGGCATTGTGAGCCTGAGGGATCCGCAACGGCGTTCAGACGGGTCGCCATCGGCTCAAAAATCACCGGTCGCAACCGCGGCGGGCGGCAACAACGCTGCACAAGGAAAAACCCCGGCACCTTACGGCCATATCGTCGCTCGCGGCGACTTCATTGGGCTTGTTAAACGCGAACGCACCTCTCTGAAACGCGTGCTCTTCTTGGCCTAAATCGGCAATCCGCACAATCCCGAGGAGGCTCTCCCCAACCCCGGGCGAACCGTTTTTGTCCAAAAGGCTGATAGGTGCTGGATGAAACGGCTTCCGCCGATTTTTGGGGAGGCAACAATGATAACATTTCGCCTAAACGATTTTATCGCTGCGTCGGCTTTCGTGGCGCTTGCCGGTTGCGCGGGAGGCGCTCCAGGAACGTCATCCTCGGTATTTTCGGCGGCTGATTCCGTCGTCAGCGCAAGCGCGAACGTTTCATCGAAGGTATACGTTGCAAATGTGGGCGCAAATGCGATCTACATCTATCGGGCAGACGTGTTGCACGGCAAGCTCATCGGCAAAGTTACTCAAGGTGTCAATTGGCCGACGGGTGTCTACATCGACAGCCGCAACACACTCTACGTTGCTAGTTGGTACTCGTTCTTTACGGAATATCCGAACGCCCGAGGAACGCCGAGCGAGACCGTGCAACTGCCGTCAAACGTCTTCGTCGGCAACGATCTGATTGCCGCAGGGCCTGACGGCACCGTGTACGTGACTGCAGCCATACCGCATAAGGACACGGGCCTTGGAGAACGCTTCGAGATTCTGGAATACGATCCGGGCGCAAGCGCGCCCGCGCGCGAAATCGACCTACCGTATAGCTCGGCCAAAGGGCCATCGTTACCGTCGGGAATGACCTTTGATCGCGTCGGCGACCTTCTCGTGGACGAAGGAACCTATTGCCCTTCAGGATGCCGAAACGATGTCTACAGGTATGCGCCGAAAGCGACGGTACCGACCGATCATTTGGGTCTAGGCCTTTGCAGCGGGGGAGAGATTGCGTTCGTCGACGGTAACGAACTCGTCGTCGCAGATCCGCAGTGTTCGAAGATCTACGTGCAGACGCTTCCGCTACCTGGAACGCGACGAATAATTCATGTCGCCGCAGGTGTAGGCGTCTCGCTCTCGCTCGATAGGGCGTTGCAAACCCTCTACGCGACCGCACCGGGCAAAGGCGAGGTGTACGAGTACAATTTCCGCACCGGTTCTCCGTCCGGGGCAGTACTCACCGGCTTTCAACCTCAGGATATCGCGATCGATCCGCCCGCTTTCTGACACTATCGCCGATATCCCGATCGCGGGAGGCACGCGCGGTACGTGCCCCGCGTTCGCGATTTTAGATGGGCGCCGGCGGGCTCACGGCGACGTTGAAACTGAGCTTCGGCACGATTCGTCCCGCAACGCCCGCCGGGTAGGCGAACTCGGTAATGTTTTCCGGAACGGTTTGGCTCCCGGAATCTCCGACGAAGATGTGCGCGCCCCTAGTGGCAACCGCAATCGTCTCCGGGACCTGGAGACCTGCGGTGATTGTATTGTGCGACGTCTTCGAGCCCGGTGCAAAGGTGTAGACCGCCGGTTTCAGCCCCGATCCCTCGTCGACGACGACGAGATTTCCGGAGCTGTCGAACGCAAGACCGGCCGGAGAGATCATTCCTTGTAAGCCGAGTATGGTGCCGTGGGTCGAGCCCGGTGCGAACTTTTCAACGTCGTGCGTCGTCCCCGGCGAAACGTACAGATTCCCGCTCGAATCGGTCGTGATGCCGAACGGGAACGTAATGGGTATTGTGAGCGACGGCGTCGTTTTGTGCGGCGGGAATACGACGATCTGGCCGAAGAGTGGGCCCGCGGTGGCCTCGGCGACGTACAGCGTCCCGTCATGTGAAACGGCAAGTGCAGTCGGCCCGCTCAAGCCGCTCGCGTACGTAACCTTTGGCGCGCCGGTGTACGGCGGGGCGTACATCGTGACGGTGCTGCCGGTGCCGTTCGCAACGTAGAGATTCGAAGCGCGGTCAACCGCAAGCGCGCCGGGAAATGCAAGCCCGTTTGAGACTTTGCCAATCGGCTTGGTCCCGCGATCCTCCGAAAAGATCGACACTTCGTTTTTCGACGGATTCGAGATAAAGAGCAGCCCCGTAACCTTTGCTTCCGCGTACGCGGCCGGGGAAATCCAACTCGTATCGTGATTCGCGCTCTGCGAAGCAGCAGCTACAATATGCGAACCTGCCGTAGGAGCGAGTTGCGCGCCAGGCGGCATTTGTGACGTGGCGCCCGAGCACGCGGCAAGAGCCGCAAGGGCTGCGACCGCGACGAGCGAGGAAATAGTTGAGTGTTGAAACCGCACGCTTTCATGTCTCCTAGGACGTGTTTGATTGCGTGATAGTCCCGGAGGAACGTGAATAAAGTCTGAAAACGAAGCGCAACGGGATGGAATCGCGGCGGCGGACCTTCGCCGGTTTATGTTTTTTGGAAGAACTTCATAAGCGTCATTTTCGTTTCTTCGGATTGCAA
>JBDTFK010000210.1:0-8277 GCA_039937995.1 Vulcanimicrobiaceae bacterium
AACCGCTAAAACAACAGCCGTGGTTACCGAACGGAAGTATCTGCTGCTTCTCATTTGGAAAAGTAACCCTCCATCATAAAAATGATGCGCGACGGCAACGCGCCCACGCGCTTCCGCCTCGTGTTTCGAAAGGCTGCGCCCGAATCTCTTTTTTCCTCGGCAAGGGGTTTGAGGACGGCTTCAGGTAAGCGGACACCGAAGGCGAAACAAACGCTCCGCTTGCTCGTAGTATCGACGAGACGCCGTCTGCGTCGGGCCTGCCGTGACCGCTTACCAAACTAAAAAAAGGGTGCAATGATCGCTCGAGCATTTCTCGTTGCCGCGCTTGCAATGTCGCTGAGTCCTGCAGTGGCGTCCGCGACCCCGATGACGCTTTCCGATGCCGTTTCGTACGCGCTCAACCACACTTTGGGCGTCACGCAAAAGCGGGCGGCGCTCGCGGCGGCCGATAACAGTCTGGCAAAAGCGCGCGGAGTCGCCCTGCCGACCGTCTTCGGACTGTTGCAAAACACGTCGCAAAAAAGCGCGAACTACGGCGGAGTCTACTCGATCATCGGGGGTACGGTCGCCAATGTCTTCAGCCAGAACACGGCGCAAGTCAGCACAAATTATACCCTGACTACGGGTGGTCTCTCGTTTTTGCAACTCGCCGCGGCGCGCGCAGCCGACGCGCAAGCACGCGAAGATCTCGAAAGCACGGAGCGACAACTAGCGACCTCGGTTACCAATTCCTATTTTGCCGTCATGGCGCGCCAAGCTATCGTGACGCTCGACCAATCCGACCTTCGATACCAAGACCTGCTCGTCAGCGTCGCTAAGGCCAAGGAAAACGCCGGCGTTGCAGCCGGTGTCGACGTGTTGAAGGCACAGGTTGCTCAGGCAAAGAGCGCTTCGACACTCGTGGGCGCGCGCGCCGACGTCGCCGATTCAATCGAATCGCTCGCTCAAGCGGTGGGCGCACCAATCGACGCGCAATTCGCATTTCCGCAGCAAATCTCCAATCCGTCGCTTCCGGCCCAGGCCGAGAGCGAGTTAGAGGTCGTCGCGGTCGCGTCGCGCGCCGAAGTGCGCTCGGCCCAAGATTCGTTAACGGCGTCGCGATTGACGCGCAAGGGTTTCGACCGCGAACTGTATCCGCAGGTGCAACTCGGCGCGGCGCTCGGCAATCAGTTGACGCCGACAAACGTCACCTTCGAGTTAAACCCCGACGGAACACCCGTGATAGGACCCAACGGCCAGCCGGTAGTCGCGCCGCGCGTAGGGAGTCCCGGATTCTGGACGCTCTCCGCAACGTCGACATTTCAGCTTCCGCTTGTTGACTACCGCGCGCGTCATACCGAACGGCTCAGCGACGATGCGGCGGTCGCATCGGCTGAGAATACGCTCGCGCAAACAACCACCCAAGTGCGCGTGGACGTGCGTCAGAGCTACCGCTCCGCGCAGACCGCGCTCGCGCAACTTTCGCTTGCGAGCGATGAAGCGCGGCTCGGCGCCGAATCCGCGCGCGTTTCAGCGCTGCAATACCAGCATGGCTTGATCGCTCTTTCCGACGTTCTGCAAACGCAGCAGCAGGCGGTGACGGCTCAAGCCGATTTCGTCAACGCTCGCGTCGCCTACGTCGATGCGATCGTTAAACTCCGCGTGTCGCTCGGCACATACGATGCCCTCAGCGCAGTAGCCGACTTGAGGTAAGGATGAAGACTCGTACCCGTAACATTATCATCGTCGCGGTCGCGGTTGCGGCCATCGTTGCCGTCGCACTAGTGACGTCGGGCTCGCGCAAGCCTGCGGCCGCGGCGGTTAAAACTAAGACCATCGCGCTCACCTCCTTTACCGTGAAGCTTCCGGAAAACGGCGTCGTCATGCATCCCGGCACGTTAACCGTGCCGGCCCTGGTCTCGGGCAATCTCATTGGCATCGCGGTCAAGGCCGGCGACCACGTTTCGGCCGGCGAAACGCTGGCGACGATCTACAATCCCGCTATTATTTCTACCGCTTCGGGATCGCAAGCCGACTACGACTCGGCGGTGGCGAACGTTTCGGCCGCACGCGTCAACGAAGAAAACGCCAAAGTCCAGTACCAAGCCTCGGTCGCAACGCAAAAAAGCAGCCTGGATGAAGCCAAACGGGTCTACGACGCCGATGCCGCGCTCCTCAAGGAGCGGGCGATCGCGCGCAGTCAAGTTGATGCCGACCGGGCGAAGCTCGATCAGGCCCAGGTCGCCTACGACCAGGCTCAGGAGCAGCTTCACCTCGGCGCCGTCTCGGGTTACGGGCAGAACAGCGTCGAGTACGCGCAGGCGGCTGCCGATAAAGCGCGGATCGTAAACGAACAGAGCCGGCAACAAGTCGCGTTTACGCGAGTTGTCGCGCCTGAAGCCGGGATCGTCCAAACCGTAGCGGCGCAGACCACCGACGCATTGCGGCCGTTGCAAGCGGGCGATGCCGTAACCGCGGGCCAGACGCTCTTCACGATGGCCCCCGGCAACGGCTTCATTGTGCGCGCGCAAGTCGACGAACAGGACATCATCAACGTCCGCGTCGGGCAACGCGTCAACGTCACGGGGCAGGACTTTCCCGGAAAGACCATCGCGGGACGCGTGGCGATCATCGCGCCGGTCGCCCAGAAATCGGCCGACGCGTCGAGCACCGCGAAACAAGTCCTTACCACGATCGCGCTCGATAGTTCGCCGGATTTTCTCAAAGACGGCATGAGCGCCGATGTCGACATCTTGACGACCGACATCGCGCACGCGATCGTCGTTCCCAACGACGCCGTGACGAAGGACGGCGCCAAATCGTTCGTCTTCGTTATCAAAAACGGCGTCGCACGTAAGCGCGAAATCAAAGCGGGCCGCGTCGGCGACACCACGACGCTCGTAAAATCCGGGCTCACCGCAGGCGAAACCATCGTGGCGCAAAGCGTGCCGGAATTGAAGGACGGCGCAAAAGTGACGCCGCTTCCATCGGCGTCACCCTCGGCCTCGCCGGCAACGTGACGCGCTTTCTCGCCTACCTTGACGAAGCTCTCGCGTCGCTTTGGCGCAATCGCGTTCGTTCCGCGTTGACCATGCTCGGAATGATCATCGGCAGCGCGTCGATCATCGCGGTATTCGGCATCAGCAGGGCCGCGACGAGCGGCATCGCTTCGACGTTTGCGTCCTTTGGCCAGTCACCGGTCGTGGTGCAGGTCGACGATTCGCAAGACTATCCAAACCTCGCGCAGATTCAGTACCGCGACGTCGCTTCCGTGGCCGCCGCCCTCGGCGATCTTTCCCAACAAGTCTTGCCCTCTTGGAACGGAACGTTTCCGGTCACGACCTCCGCCAAGAAAGACTATATCTCGACGCAAGCCGACAGCGGAATACACACCGACGCATTGGCGATGGCGCAGGGCCGGAAGATCAGCACGAGCGATGTCGAGAGCGGCGCGCGCGTTTGCGTTATTACGCAAGACGTCGCGAATGAGTTTTTCGGCGAGGACGACGCGCTCGGCAAATACTTGCGCATCAACGGCGGCCGGTACGAAGTGGTCGGCGTATACGCGGACATCAAAGGCTCGTTCCTCAACAGTATCGCCGGAAGTTCGCTCGTGCTCGTGCCGTACTCAACATACCACTCGTATCTCAATTCAGGCCCCGTCGATTTCTTAGCCGTCTATCCGTCCGACCCATTGACAGGCGACGCGGTCGGGAAGGCTGCGGTTGCCGCGCTGCAACGCATTCACGGAACCCGAGCGAAATATATCGTGCAAAATACCGCCGATCAGCTCCAAACCTTCGAGACGGTTCTCAACGTCATCGGGGCGGGACTTTCGGCGATCGGCGGGGTGGCGCTCGTTGTCGCGGGCATCGGCATTATGAACATCATGCTCGTGTCCGTTACCGAACGTACGCGTGAAATCGGTATCCGTAAGTCGATCGGTGCGAGCCGCAACGACATCGCGCTGCAGTTCCTAATGGAGGCAATACTGCTCTCGCTTTTCGGAGGACTGATCGGAATGGGCTTCGGGCTCGTGACCACGATCGGCGCCGCGAGCCTGCTCAGCAAGCAGCTCGGCGAGCTTCTCATTCCATATCTGCTGATCGTTAGCATCGCGCTGATTTTCTCGTTCCTTGTCGGCACGGTGTTTGGAACCTACCCCGCATTGCGCGCGGCGGGTATGGATCCGATCGAGGCGCTTCGCTCGTGATGTACTTTGAAGAGGCCTGGCGCGTGTTGCTTGCCAACCGCGTCCGCTCGCTCTTGACGATGGCCGGATTGATCATCGGGGTCGGCGCCGTTATTGCAATTCAGGTATTGGGAACGAGCATGGCCGGCGCGGTCAGCGGCGCGCTCGGAGCGCTCACCGATAATTCTTTCGTCGTGTTTCCGAACGCGCGACAGCGCGACGTGTCGAAATCCGCTCTTCACTTACGCGACCTGGCCGCCATTCAAAATGCAATTCCCGGTATCGTCTCCGCCGAGCCGCTCGGTTTCGAGAACGAACTGATCCGCGCCGGTCACGTTCAGGCGCGTTTCGGCCTTTCTCCCGACGGCGCGATATCGTTTACGAATTTGCCCACCGTCTTCGGGCGTCACTTTACCGCCGACGACATTTCCGGCGCAACCAACGTGGCCGTCATCTCGAACGACGCATACCTCAAACTCTTCCCAAGCGGCGGCGATCCCACGGGCTCGAGCATTTACGCGGGTTCTCATCGCTACGTTCTCGTCGGTGTGTTGCAGGCGCCGAAGCGAGGGTTCATAAACGCGCAGTTTTCGGGCGACATTTTAATTCCGTGGCCGACCTACGTTCACGACTATCTGCGCGGCGACACGATCTTCGGCGCGGGTTTCATTGTCAACGACGCTTCGCAAATACCGCAGCTCGAACTCCAAGTTCAAAATAAACTCGCACAACTGCGCGGGAATCCGGCCGGGCTTCAATACCAGAGCTTTGACAAGGCCAAATTCACGCAAGGCGTGGGCGGCGTTTTCGGCGCGATGACGTTGGTCGTGGCGCTGATCGGCGCCGTCTCGATGCTCGTCGCCGGGATCGGAATTATGAACATCATGCTGGTCTCGGTCGCGGAGCGAACGCGCGAGATCGGCGTTCGCAAAGCGATCGGCGCGCGCAGCTTTCAAGTGCTTCTGCAGTTCTTCTTAGAGGCGCTGCTGCTGTGCGGAACCGGATGCGCTATTGGTCTCGCCATCGGACTGAGCGTCGGAACGATCGTCAACAACGTCTTTATCATCAAGGTTACGGGAACGCTCACCCCCGTACCATGGGTCGAAGCGATCGCCATCGCGGCTGGGTTTGCGATCGTCGTCACGCTGCTTTTCGGAACGTATCCCGCGTATCGCGCGGCGAAACTCGACCCCATTGAGGCACTACGGTATGAATAACCGCCCATCCGCAATTGTTTTTCGCGGCATCACAAAAACGTATAAAAACGGATCGCTCGAAGTGCCGGTGCTCCACGGTATCGATCTCATCGTCGAACCCGGCGAGTACGTTGCGATCATGGGCCCGTCGGGCTCCGGGAAATCGACGATGATGAACATTATCGGCTGCCTAGACCGGGCGACGAGCGGCACGTACGTTCTCGACGGCGAGGACGTCTCGAACCTCGACGACAACGCGCTTGCGGAAATTCGTTTGCGCAAACTCGGATTCGTCTTCCAAGGCTTCAACCTGCTCGCGCGCACCGACGCGCTCAAGAACGTCTCGCTGCCGCTGTTCTATGCGGGCGTCTCCGGACGCGACCGCGCCCGGCGCGCGGTCGCTGCCCTCGAAGAAGTCGGTTTGAGCGACCGCGCGGATCACAAGCCGAACGAGCTTTCGGGAGGCCAACAGCAGCGCGTCGCTATCGCCCGTGCTCTCATCAACAACCCCGCGGTGCTGCTCGCCGACGAGCCCACGGGGAACCTCGATACGAAAACGAGTGCCGATATTATGGCGCTTTTCAGCAAACTCCATGAAACCGGACGTACCATCATCATGGTCACCCACGACGAGGCCGTAGCGAGCAACGCGCGTCGCGTCATTCGCCTAATCGATGGTCTAGTCGTCGCGGACGACAGCAAGGTCTAGCCACCGCCCGGTTCGCCACACCTCGGGGAGATAGGCGCTTAATCGAGTATTCATCTGTAAGCGTCACTTTTAGACCCGGCGGCAGTAGGGAATCGTAGGGTAAGTACACCGGTCAAGTTGTAGGAGAGTTGTGAGAAATCGCGTCATGCCCACGCTCATTATCGGCCTAGTGGGCGCCATAATCGGTAGTTTTATCATGATGCTCTACGCGAGCACACACTTCGGTAACGTAGCGGGACCGAATCATACGCCGCCCGCAGTTGTCGCGGCTCCGCTTACCGGAGTGAGCGATCAGGACCGCATCGTGAGTGCGGTAAAGCGCACCAAAGCGTCGGTCGTCGCAATTACCGAGCAAATTAACGGGCAGCAAGTGGTTCCGGTCGATCCGTTCGTTCAGCAGTTCTTCGGTCAACAAGGGCCGGGCGTCGTGCGCCCGTACCGCGGACAGGCCTCCGGCTCGGGCTTTGTCTATGACGACGCCGGCGACATCGTTACAAACGCGCACGTCATCAATCCACCGACCGGCGGGCGCGTTTCGGCGTTGACCGTAGTCTTTAGCAACGGCGACCACAAACCCGCGCACGTCGTCGCGGCCAATATCGGAGCGGATCTCGCCGTGATTAAAGTCGACGGCTATGGGAAGCTTCCGCCACCGTTGCAACTGGCCGATTCCGACAAACTCGAACAGGGCCAATGGGCCATCGCTATCGGCGAACCATACGAATTGAAGCAAACGGTAACGCTCGGAATCATCTCGGCGTTCGACCGCGAAGAGCAAGTGGCGGAAAACCAGCTCGCGTATGACTTCAAAGGCTTACTGCAAACGTCGGCGCCAATCAATCCCGGTAACTCCGGCGGCCCGCTGATCGATATCGACGGCCAAGTGATCGGCGTCAACCAGCTGACCAACGCCGCGGGACAGGGAATCGGCTTTGCCATTCCGTCCAACGAGGTCAAACGGATCGTGCCGGAGCTCCTCAAGAACCCGGGCGTGCATCAGGGCACCGATACGGGCTTCATGGGAATTGCCCCGGCACAGCTGACAAGCGGCCTGCGCAATCAGATCGGCTACACGGGCCAAGGCGGCGTCGCGATCGTTCAGGTCGTCCCCGGATCCCCCGCCGATAAAGCCGGAATCCAGCCCGGCGACGTCGTTCTCTCAGCGGACGGCAAGCCGTTTAACGATTACAAGGCCCTGCATGACTATATCGGCACGAAAAAACCCGGCGAAACGATCCGCATGGACGTGTGGTCGCAGGGGCTCAAGAAGTTCGTCGCCGTCACCCTTCAGGAGCGCCCGGCGGGGACTCCCGTGCAGGGGCAAGGACCCTAGCGCGAATCTAGCGAGTGAACCCAAAGTGGGCCTGGCCGGGCCCACTTTTTTGCGTGGTCCGCAACCGGGAGTGCCAGTCACGTGTCATACCTCCGTAAAGCAGAAACATTGTTACCGTGGGCATTGTATGATTGTCGGGTAACTACACTGCAGAGCAACCGTAAGTGGCAAGGCGCACTCGCCGTAACTCGCATCGCCTGATCGTAGCGTCCGCCGCACTAACCTCGGTGCCGGATCGCCTCGGCTCGACTGCGAGGATGGATTGGGAGTAGCTGGTCCGGGACGCTTTCGCACCATTCAACTCAAGCGAGGTAGAGAACTTACATGGCTAAAGTGGTCGGCATCGACCTAGGCACGACTAACTCCGTCGTTGCCGTGATGGAGGGCTCGTCGCCCGTCGTCATTCCGAACTCAGAAGGGTCGCGCACGACCCCGTCCGTCGTAGCATTCACGAAGACCGGCGAACGTCTCGTCGGGCAACTGGCGAAACGGCAAGGGATCACGAATCCCGACCGCACGATTTCGTCGATCAAACGTCACATGGGTGAAGGCGATTTCCGCGTGAAAATCGACGGCAAGGATTATACGCCGCAAGAAATTTCCGCGATGATCCTGCAAAAGCTCGTGAACGACGCGAGCAATTATCTGGGCGAACGCGTCACGCGCGCCGTCATTACCGTTCCCGCATACTTTAACGACGCGCAACGCCAGGCGACCAAAGATGCCGGAAAAATTGCCGGCCTCGACGTGTTACGCATCATCAACGAACCGACGGCTGCGGCTTTAGCGTACGGCCTCGACAAAAAAGCGAACGAGACGATTCTGGTTTGGGATCTCGGCGGCGGAACCTTCGACGTCTCGATCCTCG
>JBDTFK010000211.1:0-8653 GCA_039937995.1 Vulcanimicrobiaceae bacterium
ATCGACGGCAACCTTCCCAACTCCGTCGTCGGCATCGGCGATGTCGTCGAAGCGGACGAGGCGCGCGCTATCTTCGACCTTTCCTCGCTTCTGGACGATCAACTCGACCTTCACAACTTCATCAACGACGGGCTACCCAAGGGGAGCTCGTACAACCTCGAGTCGAAACTTTCGTTTTTCGATAAAGACAAGGCGTTTCCCGACAACGTCATCGTTACGGTCGGGCAGTCGTGGGTCACCGACGCGGAACACGCGATCGATACGGCACCCGATGCGCGGCGCATGTTAATTAAGGTCGTCTACAATTTTACGCAGCTCCCGCAAGACAACTACCACCCACGCCTAGCCGACGATCGCGTGGGCATTTACAACGACATCTATTTCGATTTTTCGCAAGAACGCATCAAGGAGAGACAGCTCCGATACCTGGTGCGCTGGAATTTCGATCCGGTGGACCCCTCGCATCCCTCAGCGGCCCGCCATCCGATGGTAATTTACCTTAGCAACACCATTCCGCCGCAATATCGCGGCGCAATACGCGACGCATGCCTAGAATGGAACAAGGCCTACGCAAAGATCGGTATTCTCGACGCGGTCCAGGTCAGGGATCAACCCGACGATCCGAACTGGGACCCGGACGACGTGCGCTATAACGTCATTCGCTGGCTCACCGAATTCGAGTCGAGCTTCGGGGCCGACTCCAACACGCTCTTCGACCCTCGCACGGGCGAAGAGATTCGCGTCGGCGTGCTCGTTTCGGGCGAAGAGGGTGTGCGCACCGACTTGACCTGGCGTTACTTGGTCGACCCGGTGCGTAACGGTCGCAGCACCGACCCGACGCCCGCATCATTCATGCATGACTCGATCTTCGCGACGTTACTGCACGAGATGGGTCATAACATGGGCCTTCAGCATAATTTTATCGGATCGGAAGCCTACACGGCGAAAGATCTTCAATCAGAAGCGTTTACGGCGCGCAACGGCATCGCGACGACCGCAATGGAATACGCCCCGATAAATCTCTGGCCCCGGCCGTTTGCGCAGGGTACTTACTATCAAACGGTCATCGGCCCATACGACTACTACGCGATCAAGTACGGATACGCGAATATCCCGGGCGCACAGACACCGGAACAAGAGGTTCCCACGCTGCGACGCTGGGCGTCCGGATGGTCCAATCCACTTTACCGCTACGCATCCGACGAAGACGTTTCGTGGGCGGACGGGCATGCGGCCGACCCTCGTTCGGAACAGGGCGATCTTACGAACGACAGCCTCGGATGGTGCGGCGTTCAGATCGGCATGTATCGCAACGTAGCCGCGTCGCTCAACCGCCTCGAACCGCACCCCGGCGATGCCTACCAGGATGAAACTTTCGGCTTCGCGCGCGCGCTTGGCGGAATGCTTAACTGCGCGGCGTTGCCGGCGCACTGGATTGGAGGGCAGTATATCTCGCGCGCGCACGAAGGCGATCCGCACTCCGCATCCCCCATCGTTCCCGTCTCGCGCGTCGATCAGCAACGCGCGTTCGAAATGCTCGATCGCAACCTTTTCAGCGATCGCGCGTGGAACTTTCCCGCTTCGTTGCTCGGTCGTCTTGGCTACTCGGAGTGGGCGGGCTACGGCTATGTGAGTTGGCCCGGTTACGGCAACTTACCCGATTGGGCGTACAACCCGCCCGATCGCCACGATTTTCCAATGATTCGCACGATCAACAACACGCAGCAACGGGTGCTGAACTTCTTTTTTCAGCCACTCGTGTTGCAACGCATCGATGAAAACCCACTGCTCGCAACGTCGCGCACGATGACCATCGCAGACCTTTTCGAATGGATGCAGCGCAGCGTGTACGGCGACTTAGCTTCGCATGGAGCCGGCCCGGTCCGCCGCAATTTGCAAATTGCCTACGCAACGAAGCTCATCGAAGTAGCAAACGCCCCCGAAAAGGGAACGCCGAGCGATGCCCAGGCACTCGCCCGGCTCGAACTGCAAAACCTCGCGCAAGAGGCGGCGCGCGGTTTGAACAATTCCGCCTTCGATCTCGTTACCAGGGCGCATCTGCAAGATCTCGAGCGGCGCGCGCAATCGGCACTCAAACCGTAGTTACGCTCTGGATACCGCGGGTACGCTTTATACGAGCATGCCTTCTTCCGCGGCTTGATCTTCGGTAAAGATGCGTCCTTCGGCCATGAGTTTCGTGAGATCGGCTTCGCCGAGTGCGGCGCGGAGTTCGGCGATGGCTCGGTCGTACTCTTGCGCTTCGGTGTATTCGCGCGTCACGTCGATTGCGCTTAAGCTTGCGTCGGCATAGCCGAGGAGGCGGGCCGCGCGCGCGTGGTCGTCGGGCGTTTGGCGTAACGCCGCGATTGCCGCGAGATGTTGCAGCGTGAAGGCGAAGAATACCGCGTAGCGCTGCTCCCGCGTTAGCGACAACGCCTCTCTTGCGCGCAAGCGCGCTTCGTCGAAGCGGCCGAGCGCAATCAAGTACGCCGCCATGTTCGAGAGATCCACACCGTCGCGCTCTTCGTTGAGCGTCTGCGCGGCCGCCAGCGCCTCAAGCGATAAATCGAGCGCGGCCTGCGCGTTCCCGGCGCTAAACTCCGCCTCCGCGAGATTGGTCGCGACCTGCGACGTAAGGCGGTCACTGCCCGTTGCTCGATACAGCGCAAGCGCCTCCGTGTAGCGCGCACGCGCTCCCTTGGCATCGTTCGCGGCGCGGCTGGCGTGGCCGAGGGTTTCCAATACGAGACCGGTCAGCCGGCGATTTTGCAGGGCGCGCGCTCCCGTCAGCGCTTCGGCGAGCAGCGTTTCGCCCTCCGAAATTTGCCCCATGAACACCAGCGCACCGCCGGCGCGCACCAACGATTCGACAATGCCGCGCAGGTCGTCGAGCAAACGATATGCCGCAAGAGCCCGCTCGGCGGAGGTCAGGCTCGCTTTCGGTTGCGAGAGCGTCGCATCGAGTTTTGCATTGACTAAATACAGTTTCGCCGTAACCGGTGACGGGGTCGTGTCATCGACCCCTTCCAGCGCAAGGGCAACGGCACGTTTTCCTTCGGCCATTCCGATGCGCTGCCAAGCGCGGCTCAATGCGCCGGCCATCCGTTGACCAAGAAGCATCTCGCCACCCGGAGCGAGCGACCACGCAAGTGCGGCGCGCCAATTTTCGATCTCGGGCTCGACGTGCACGAACCATTCACGAAACGTCAACGCGTCCCAAGAATCCTCGAGTCGCTCGGCAAGAACCGCGTATGCTGCGGCGTGAGCGCGAACGGCGGACGCGTGCTCTCCGCATTCGACCAGTTTCTCGCACGCGTACTGCCGGGTGGATTCCAAGAGACGGTAACGCGTACCGCTCGCAGCCGGGTCGGCCTGCACGAGCGATTTATCGACAAGGGACGAAATGCGATCGAACACCACGATCTCGTCGCTCGTTTCATCGCCGCACACGGCGGCGGCTGCCTCGAGCCCGAAGCTGCCCGCGAAAATCGCGAGTTTTCTGAAGAGTGAACGCTCTTCTTCCGAGAGCAGGTCGTAGCTCCAGTCGATTAGCGCGCGCATCGTTTGCTGGCGCGGCAGGGCGCTGCGATCCCCGCCGGTGAGCAAGCGGAAGCGCTCGTCGAGCTTCTGCAGCAGCTGTTGCGGCGAGAGCACCTTCACCCGCGCGGCGGCGAGTTCGATCGCAAGCGGAATGCCGTCGAGTTGCCGGCAAATCTCTGCAACGAACGGCGCGTTTTCGTCGGTGAGGCTGAAGCGCGCGTCCGAGGCGATCGCGCGATCGGCGAAAAGCAACGCCGCACCCGAAGCGAGCACCTCCTGCGCGCTGAGCGTTTGAATAGCGGGCGGGACGGTGAGCGACGGCATCCGGTAGACGTGTTCGCCCGCAATATTGAGCGCTTCGCGGCTCGTTCCCAGGATGCGCACCTCGGGACAATTGCGCAAAATCGCAGCCGCGACCGTTCGCGCCTCAGCAATAACGTGCTCGCAATTATCGAGAACGAGCAGCAGGCGTTTGCGCTTGAGGTATTCGAGCAACGTTTCGAGCGGCGGGCGTTTCGCCGACTCTTGCACGCTCAGCGCCTGCGCGATGACGGTCGCAACGAGCGACGCATCGGAAACCGGCGCGAGCTCCGCAAGCCAAACGCCGTCGCCCGAGCCGTCGAGCAACTCGGCAGCGACCTGCACCGCGCAACGGGTCTTGCCCGATCCGCCCGCGCCGATCAACGAGACCAAGCGGTGCGTTTCCAGCAGCGTTTTAATCTCGGCAACGTCGCTCTCGCGCCCGACGAAAGAGGTTAGCTGTTGCGGCAGGTTGTTGGGAAGGCCATCGATCGAACGAAGCGCCGGAAACGTTTCCGGCAAACCGGGCGCGCAAAGCTGGTAAACGTGTTCCGCGCGCGAGAGATCCTTGAGACGATGCGCGCCCAAATCGCGCAAGCTTACCTGCGCCTGCATCTCGTCCTGCAAAACGTCGCCGGCCGTGCCGGAAGCCAGCACCTGACCGCCGTAGCCGATCGCGAGGAGGCGGGCGACGCGGTTTACCGACGGCCCGAAGTAGTCGCCGTCGCGCTCTTCGGCCGCACCGGTATGCAGCGCCATACGTGCGCGAACGCCGCCGACAGCGGCAAAATCCTCCGCAAGCAGCGCGCGCTGCGCGTCGAGCGCGGCGGCCACGGCGCCGGAAACGGTTTCGAACGCGGCGCAAAACGCGTCGCCGACCGTTTTGAAAATATATCCGCCGCTCGCTTCGAGGGCCGCGCGAAGGATCGCGTCGTGACGCCGTAGCGCGACGGCCATGGCGTCGTGGGTGCGCTCCCAACGCAGCGTGCTGCCCTCGATATCCGAGAACAGGAACGTCACCGTCCCCGAAGGCCGGGTGGCCGCCGGGCCGGAATCCGCCTTCGTCATTTGCCTGGTTTTCGCGCTTTTCCGAGCTCTTCCTCACGCTTGGGCCGAGCGCCGGGGTGAAAATGAGCCCTTGGACCTACCGGAGGGCGAAGGGGAAAAGGGGTTCCTCTAGCAAGAGGTAGGCAACCATACTATGAAGTAGGGTTGCGGCTTCTTTTCAGGGGTTCCACATGAAGGTAGTTTCGGGTTTTTGCCACGCCGCGGTCGCGGTTTCACTTGCGCTATCGCTCGCGGCGTGCGGGGGCGGGGGGAAGTCCTCTCCTTCGCAAGGGTTCATTCCAAGTTCCCAGCTGCGCGCCGCGTACGGCGTCAATCGCATCGCGCCGCACTTCGTTGCGCCGCTGCTGCCGCCCGCGGGCACGATCTACCTCGGTGCTTACGTGAATCCGGGCGGCCGGGAAACGGTCAGCCAGCAAATCGTTTCTACCGCGGCCTTCGAAACGTCGATCAGCCGCACCCTGGCAATCGACATGCACTATCATCAGTGGTCCGATCCCATCATCGGACTGGCCGAACAAGATGACGCGACCCACGGTCGCATTCCCCTCGTTTCGTGGCACTGCGCCGACGCCAACTTAAAAACGGGCGTTACCGATGCCGACGTAGCTGCCGGCAAGTACGATGCGGCAATTGCGCGCCGGGCGATCGCGGTGCGAAAGTTTGGGCATCCGATCTTCCTGCGTTACAAGTGG
Organism: Vulcanimicrobiaceae bacterium; assembly: GCA_039937995.1. Taxonomy (GTDB): domain Bacteria; phylum Vulcanimicrobiota; class Vulcanimicrobiia; order Vulcanimicrobiales; family Vulcanimicrobiaceae; genus JALYTY01. The sequence continues at coordinate 5,601 of JBDTFK010000211.1, forward strand.
GAGTTCAATCTGCTCTATAACAAGTATTGCGAGAATCCTCCGCACGACTACATCGACAAGTGGGGGAAGCCCCACTACTCAACGGCGGATTTCATCGCGGCTTGGATACACATCCGCCAGATATTTACCGCGAACGGCGCGACCAACGTCGTGTGGTTGTGGAGCCCGAGCGGCAACGGCGTTGCTCCAAGCACGTACTACCCCGGCGATTCACAAGTTGACTGGATCGGACTCGACTGGTACGACTCGTTCAATCTCTATTTCACCGACATCTACAACATGTCGCATAACGAGAATACCCACCGCGACGTATCGACGTACCCCTACTTATCGACAACGTGGCCGAACAAGCCGTTGATGATCTCGGAAACCGGTGCCGTACAAAACTGGCAGGTTTCGTACTTCACGGGAAATGCATCGCACTTGGCGGCCGACCCGTCGCTGCAACAGAACTTCCCGAACGTCAAAGCCTACGTGTATTGGAACTCTACCGGGAGCCGCGGCAATTTCCAAATCGGGCCGGCTCTGCAAACGTTTAAGACGTTCGCGGATCTTCCATACGAATCGGGCTTTCAGCAGTAGCGCCGGGGGCGGTCAACGTCAACGCTAGGGCAGAATGTTGATGTAGATCGCGTTCCCGATTCCGCTCGCTAGCGGAGTCGTTACTACGGAGTGCGATTGCACGTTGAACTCGCTCACCGTGCCGTTTCCGGTTCCGCTTCCGAAGTTCGCCACCCAGCAGTTTCCGTTTGCATCCATCGCGGCCGCGCGCGGCGTCGTCCCAACCACGAGGGTCGCGACACCGCTCCCGCTGCCGTTTCCGTTGTCGTGAATCAGAGTTGCCGAACCGCTCGTCGAGTTCGGTACGCAAACGTCGGCGGTGACGGGATCGTACGCGGGGACCAGCGGAGCTAGGCCGGTTGCTACCGTCGTCGTCGCGCCGGTAGATACGAGGACGATCGCAAGATTATTGTTGCCGTTGCACGTAGCGAATAGGCGATTTCCGTCCGGCGAAATAGCGATCCCCTTCGGCGTGCACGATGCCGGTAACGGCAGGGGCGGCTGGATTCCGTTATGAGCGGTCTTGATCGGCAGCACGAAATTGTCGATTTCGTCCGCATCGTAGAGTATCGAGCCGTCAAACGACACGGTGAGTTTGCCGGGTAGGGGCAGCGGTGGACCGACAATCGGATTGTTTAGCGTACCGGCAGCAATATTGTACAACTGAATGCCCGTCTTCCCCAAGTCGAACGCGTACATCGTGGTACCGTCGGGACTGAAAAAGAAGTCCCCAAGTTTTCCGAGCACGGTGACCGTACTCGGTGTCGTGTACGTGGGCGCCGCGAATTCGACGGGATTCGTCGCGTGCACCGGATTTGGACCGGCAAAGAGATTTCCGGTCGGGTCGAACTTCGCGACGTTGGTTCCGCCGGTTATCGATAGCGACGTGACGAGTACGGGGGTTCCGCTCGTGATGTTGTAGACGTGCAACGTTGAAAGGGCACCGGAATCGTCGGATACGACCATCAGTTCGCGCGGCGAGATGGTAATCTGCGCGGAACACACCGCTCCGGAAATCGCACACCCGTTTGTCGCCTGGCCGGCGAACGATGCCGAAACGGTCAGCGCCGCGCTCGTAAATGCGGAGGGCCAGTTTGGGGGAGGCGCGACGCCGATTGCGTTCGGCGCGGTTGTCGACGGTTGCACGAGAACGGGGACGAACGTTCCCGACGTTTGCGCCACGGAAAATACCGGAGCGCCTTGGCCGACGATGGCGTTTCCACCCGCATCGAGGGCTTCGACGGTAAAGGTGTGGATAAGCGTACCGATGATAGCGTAGCTCGTGCCGCCGGTGAATATCGTATTGACGGCTGAGGCGGGCGTGACGACAATCGAACGCGGTACTCCGCTCAACGTGAGCAGGACAGCGTTGGTTATTCCGGATTTGATCGTGAACGCGACGGTTTGCGCCGTAGAGAGCACACTACCGGTTGCGTTCTGCTGGTCGAACGTGGAGATCGTGGCGGTGTAGCCGCCGGGCTGCAGTTGGGTGACTTGCGTTTGGCAGACGAGGCCGTTTGAACCCACGGTACAGTTGGGCGAGGACGGTGTAAAGTTCACCGGCGGCGGATTCACGTCGGTAGGGCCGGTAATCGCAATCGACATCGATTGGGTTGACGGGGAGACGAAGTGAGGGCGGCGTATCGCTCCGGCGCGCTTCGCCGGAATCGTGATCGAGATGGAGAGCGTTCCCGTCGCGCCGCCATTTCCGCCCGGTAACGGCGAATTGGACGAACCGCCCCCACCGCATGCGGCAAACGCGAACGCCAGGAGTACCGCGCCGGAGTGTATGTGTTTCCGCATTGAATTATTGTACGCCAATCGAGCTTGCAGTGACTTGTATCGACATCGTTATGTGCGCACCGAGCGGGTCGATGAAGGTAGCGGCGCACGTTGAGGGCGCTTTAGGAGTACCGACGCCCGTCGCTTTTACGCTAAAGGTGGAGGCCACGCCACCCTTGCCGGGTGTAAATACCGCCCAGTTGCCTTGCGCGCCGGGACTATCGTTTTGATTGCACGTGTCACCCGAAAGCGCGAGTCCTTGCGAAAACGGCGGGTTCGTCCAACCGGGTTCGGCGAGCGTGATCGTCGCGGTATTGTTGACCGCGACGAACGATACGCTCGGCGGAATTCCGTTCGAGCACACGTCGAGCGGTTGCGCGCATGTGAGAGACATCGAAAGAACCCCCGTCGCGGGGGGGATTGTCAGCTTCGTATTGATGACCGCATTTCCGATCGCCGTGATGTGAAAAACCGGATGAATGACGCCGAGCGACATCATGCCCGCCGTTTGCCCGGGGGTCGTAAAGGTGAACGTCGAGCTTCCACTTGCGGAGCATGCGCCGGCTGCAAAGGTGAAGCCGGACGAATACGGCGCCGCAAGGTCGGTGCCGACCACGATGCCGAGTGGATCGCCGTTGAGATCGACATACGGCGCGTCACCGATAATCGTCGCGCCGCTGGCGTCCACGGCGTTGATCGAGATGGGAAAG
>JBDTFK010000212.1:0-8077 GCA_039937995.1 Vulcanimicrobiaceae bacterium
GATGCCGGCCGGCTCGGTTATGCAAACGACATTTACACGACGCTCGCCGGGTTTGGTTTGGCGCCCGATAGCAAGATTTTGGATATCGCTTGCGGTACCGGGCTCGGCGGAGGCCCCCTGATCGACAATAACTACGACGTTACCGGCGTGGACATCAGCGCGCCGATGCTCGAGCGCGCGCGAAGGCTGTATCCGCAGGGACGGTTCGTCGAGGGCTCGGCTCTGAGCCTGCCTTTTGAAGCCGAGAGGTTCGGCGTCGTGCTGAGCGCCCAGGCGTTTCATCATTTCGACCGGGCCGTCGCGATGCGCGAGGCTTTGCGGGTGTTGCGCCCCGGTGGCACGGTCGCAATTTGGTGGAAGTATCTTATGAGCGACGATCCCGTGAAGATCGCGCACGATGAGGCCGCGCGAGACCTTGGCGTGGAGCCGCCGTATTCGGGATTGACCGGTGGATTCAAGGAATTTTATGCCGCGCCGCTGCGCGATCATTCTTTACGCGTCATTCCTTGGCGCGCGTCGCAGCCGCTCTCGAAATACATGCAGTACGAACGCTCTCGCGCAAGCGTGCGCGCAGCGTTCGGGGTTAAGGCCGATGACTATTTCAGCGCGCTGGAACGGCGTCTGCACGAACGTTCCGGCGACGGCGACCCCGTACTCTCGCTTTCCTACATGCACTACGCATATCTAGGAAAGAAGTAACGGGCCAAGACGTGCGCATCGGTCTTCACATGCGCGTTTCAGGCGGGTACACTCGGGCCGTCGAACGATCGCGCGAGCTCGGTTGCACGGCAATGCAAATTTTTTCGAGCAATCCCCGCAGTTATCGCACGAGCAAGATCGACGTCCCCGCGCTGCAAGCCTTCGCCGCATTGCGAACCGAAGCGGGAATCGATGCGTGCGCGATCCACACGCCGTATCTGATCAACCTTGCAAGCGAAGACCCCAAAGTTTACAACGGCTCCATCGGTTTGCTCAAAAACGACGTTGCCGTTGCCGGGGCCGGCAATATCCGCTACGTCAACACGCACTTGGGAGCGTATGGCAAACGCGACCGTAACGCGGGGTTCGCGTCGATTTGCACGGCACTGGAATCGGTGCTCGCCGGTATCGACCCTAACGTCGTGCTCGTGCTCGAGAATTCGGCGGGTGCGGGAAGCCTCGCGGGCGGTACGATTGATGAGCTGGGGCAATTCATCCGCTCGCTCGATCATCCGCAGCTCGGAATTTGCCTCGATACCGCGCACGCATGGGCGGCGGGTTACGAGATCAATTCCAAGGACGGTGTCGACCGCTTCATCGATGAAGCCGAAGAGAAGATCGGACTGGACCGCATTCATATGTTTCACCTCAACGATACGGAAATTCCACTTGGCGGAAACCGTGACCGACATCACCACATCGGCGAGGGGAACATAGGGTTCGAAGGGTTCCGGGCGCTTCTGGCTCATCGAGAATTGCGCGAGAAGACGGCGATTCTCGAGACACCGGGCGAAGACGCCGACGACGAGCGCAACGTGCAAACCATTCGTGCCATCGAGCGCGGCGCAACCGCGTAACGCGGAATGTTCGTCGCCCACTTCGATATCGATGCCTTCTACGCAAGCGTAGCAATACGCGACAATCCGGACCTGCGCGGAAAGCCGGTCGCGATTGCCGGAAGTCACCGGCGTTCGGTCGTGCTCACGGCGTCGTACGAGGCGCGGCCGTTCGGCGTGCGGTCGGCGATCCCGTTGTATCGCGCGCTCGAACTCTGCCCACAGCTCGTCGTGGTTGCGCCGGATATGGCGCAGTACAAGCTCGTGTCGCGCGAAGTGTTCGCGGTTTTTTCCGCGCGGGGACATGCTGTGGAGGGGCTGTCGCTTGACGAAGCTTTCGTCGACTTCGGCGACGTTGCGCTCGAAGAGGCGGTCGAGCTAGCCGCTGCGATTCGACGTGACGTTCGCGATGCGACGGGGCTAACGGTGAGCGGCGGGGTCGCAACCGGGAAATCGATCGCGAAGATCGCCTCGGATAGTTGTAAACCCGATGGACTGCTGGCAATCGTCCCTTCGGAAGAGGCCGCATTTCTCGCGCCTATGCCCGTCGGCCGACTCTGGGGCGTAGGCCCGAAGACGGCGGCGCGCTTGGAAGCGCTCGGAATACGGACGATCGGAGATGTCGCGCAATTCAACGATATGCGCGCGCGCGAAATCTTCGGCTCGTGGGGAATGGAAGTACGCGATTTGGCGCGTGGAATCGATCGTCGCACGGTCCAATCCGACCGGGAAACGAAGTCGATTTCAAGCGAAGAGACCTTTGAGTACGACGTGCGAGACGAACGGCGCTTAATCGATGTGCTGCGCGAACAAGCGCGGGAGCTCGCGGGAAAGCTCGAACGCGAGAACTGCTCCGCTTCGACCGTGGGTGTCAAAATCAAGCGCGCCGACTTCTCCGTTTTGGGCCGGCAGACTCACCTCCACGAGCCCACGCGCGACGCCCGGCGCATTTTTCGCGCGGCGCTGCATTGCTTGAGACGTGCCGAGCTTCACGGAACACCGGTTCGCCTCTTGGGGTTGCGCGTTGCGTCGCTCTCCACGGGAGAACCGAAACAGATCAGTCTTTTTGCCGCCCGCAACGGCTGAGAGCCGCGGATGCGATTCAGATGTGGTCGAAACTCCAGACGCCGTCGCCGGCTCTCGGAGCGCTTGCAACGGTCAGCCATTTTTGGCCGGCGCGCGAAAGTGGAGCGGCCATAAAGATGGCGTCTTTCCGTTTGCGCAGAGACGTTTTTCCGAGAATGTCGCGCGCGCCTTCGGGGGGCGCCCATCCCGTGATGCGTCGCAAATCACCGGCGGCGGCGCGCAGCAGCGGGGCGACGAGCAGCGCAGCTTCGGTGTCGGCAAAACCGTATTCGTCAAGAATATATGCATCGTGTTCGGGCGCTCGCAAGCCCAATACATACGCGGCAGTCGCGCGGCCCCGCCGGACGACGAGATTCGTTTGAACGCCAACCGGATGTTCCGAACCGTGGCGCATGCGCAGTCGGATCCAGTCCCACACGAGTGGGGTGCGTACGAAGCCCCATGCCCGAACGCGATCGCCCAGGTCGTAGCAGCGGCGAATGCCGCTCCAATCGGATTCTTCCAAGAGCCGCACCTCGACACGCGATTTTGAGAGCCCGTCGGACCTTGTCGAAATTGCGCGCGACGGCAATACGACGAAACCCAGTTCGCGGTAGAACTCCGGGCGAATGTCCGAAAACAAGTAAGCGAGGTCGCAGCCTTGCAAACGCGCTTCGTCCATCACCGAGGCGAGCATCGCGCTTGCGTAGCCGCGTCCGCGGAACTGCGGCGGGGTGAAGACCGCGCCGATCCCGACGGCACGCAGCCGTTGAACCCCAAATTGCAGCGTGCGCGCGTAGCGCTTTATCGATGCGACGAGTGTATCGCCATCGTAAAAGCCGACGGTGGTGAAGTTTCTTCGACCGTACCCGCAGCGCGCTATTTCTTGCGTTTGCGCGACGTAGCTTGCAAAATCGCGCCGTCCCGCCCAGAGTTCGGCGGTCCTTGGAAGAACTTCGCGCACGTAGTCGCTGAAGGGAATATCGCCGAGCCGCATCTACTCCTCGACGCTCGTCCCTGGAGTGCGCGCGTTACGTAGCTCTTCGAGGAATTCGGGAGCCGTCGTACCCCGCGTTGCGCGATCGTATGCGGTCACCAACACTTGGCGCGTCGCGCGGCGCATGGCATAGACAAATGCGCGGCGCTCTTCGGCGTTGTATTTTTCGCGCGTTTTTTTGGCGTGGACGTAAAAGCTAAACTTTGCGGTGCGAGAGGCTCGTGCGTCGCCGACGTTTTCCTTCGGGATCATTCCGAGCGCAGGGCTAAAAAGAAACGAGTCCGGTACGTACCATCGCGGAAACGAGCCTGCGCGCGCATCGGGAATAACCACGAACGAAAACGAACGCCCACGCGCAGCGTCGACCGAGAGTATGCGCACGAACCCATCGCCGCGCGGCTCTTCGCACGCCTCCAACTCGCTCTCCGAGCGCCGCCGTGCGTTCTCGAGGATTTCGCCCAGCGTAGCTTCGGGGTGCGAGTGCGCATACGTTTCGAGCCGCTCCAAAAGCATTTCGAGCAATTGCCGTTGTGCGAGCAATCGGGCGGAACCCTCCGGTCCTTGCGAAGCGAGGCCGTCGCTCCAAACGCGTCGCGCCAAATCTCCGAATCCGAGCTCACCCGAGTCGCGCAACCAGGATTCACGCATCGCGCGGAACCGATGCAAGCGTCCGCGAGCTAAATCCGTAAGCGCGGCATCTTGTTCGCCGCGCACGACGTTCCAACCGAGGCGCAAGTCTCGCTTGGGATCCCAGCGGCTCGACTTCGTCGTCGGCGAATTCTCGCCGTCGAATGCGAAGAGTGCCGTTTGCGCGTCGGGCGGCTCGCTACAGAGACGCGAAATCGTCGCATCGGAGAGCGCGAATGCACGGCCACCGAGCGTTCGCAGCATCCAGTCGTGACGAAACGGATCCCAGAGGTTCCATAGCAGCGCGAGAGCGTCCAGCGCCCGAGGTTCGTTAAAGATATTTCGATCGCCCGCGACCACGACCGGAATGTCTCGATCTAGAAGCGCTTCTTCGTATGCATGCACGTCGGAAACCGAGCGGAATATGAGAGCAATATCCTCGGGGCGGGTTCCTGCATCGAGTGAAGCACGCACCCGGCCGGCGACGAAATGGGCTTCCTCACGTTGCGACTTCGCGCGATGTACGCCGACTGCTTGCATTACATGCGAAACCTCCATACGCTGCACATCCCCGCACAGTCGGCGGCATGCGAGTTCGATAGCGAGTGGGGACCGGTGCTGTTCCGTGAGTTTCACGCTGACGTCTGCCGCGGCAAAAGCGCGTTCGGGCCGCGCGCCGCGAAACGTGTTGGTCGCTGCGCCGGGATCGCCCGCAAGCGTTACCCCCGCAAGCGCAGGGCCGTATATCGCTTGGAGAAATGCGATCGAGGCCGGCGTGAGATCCTGCGCTTCGTCCACGGATGCGTGCGGGAATCGAAGACGAACCGAGGTTGCGCGCGATGGGCTTGCCCGCAGGACGGCGAGCGCGCGAACGACCGCGTCACGCGCGGTTAGTGAACGCGCGTCGTCGAGGATCGAACAATATCCCTCGTACAGCCGTGCGAGAATTTTCGCGAGGTCGATTTCGCGCCGGTATTGCCGCTGTAACTCTTCGGACGTTACGTCGAGTGAATCCCGGTACGTGTCCTTCGTTCCGCGAATCAATTCGGGGTGCGCAAAGTTTGGGGGTTTTGCATAAAACCCGGTAGCGCCGGCAAGCGAACGCTCGAGGAATTCTTGTGGTTCGATTGCGGCGTCTCGAAGTTTGCGAATCAGGCGGAACGCGGAGAGCAAGAATCGTTCCGGCGAACGCAAACCGGGGACCTCAGGATCGAGCCGGCCCGCCGCAAAATCCTCCCAGTCGAGGTTGAAGAGCGTCCGCGCGGCCGCGGAAAAAAGCGCCTCCGCTTCGATATCATCGATAAGGGAGAACGTCGCTCCCTCCATCTCCAGCACGATGCGCGCGAGGTCGGCCAATCGCTCGGGGCGATCGGCAACGAAGATCGCGCCTTCGCCGCGTTCGCTCCGGATTCGCTCGATCCGTCGCATCAATGCTGTCGTCTTTCCGGTTCCGGGCGCACCCAGGATTACGACCGACGCATCTAATTGCGCGTCGAGGGCGGCCTGTTGCGCTTCGTCGATGCCGCGCGCGATCATCGGCCGAACTTCATGCGCTCGGCATGCGGGCGGTCGTTGCAGGCGAGTTTGTAGGCGCAAAAGGTGCACGCGGACGGATCGCCGGTGACGGCGAAATGATCGACTTCGGCCGAAGTGAGTTCGCGGCAGATGTCGATCATGCGCGCGCGCGCCCGTTCGAGATCCCCAATCGAAATGGTCGCGCTTGCGCCATCCTCGCGTCGCGGCGATGCATCTCCAGGAACGACTTCGAGCGCAATCGGGTGGACGTCGAGTAGCGCGTCTTTGAGCGGAATCAGGGCTAGTCGCGATACGCGGTCGCCGGCTTCGGTGCGCGCCCAGTAGTAGAATGGGAGCTGAAAGTCGCGGAACTTCCGAACCTTTTCGCGGTATTCGCCGGCCGAGTTTGAGATCGAGCCGGTTTTATAGTCGATGATGGTAACGGCACCGGTGGCGTCGTCGCAATCGACGCGGTCGATATATCCGATGAACGGATATCCTCCGATTTCGAGGCTCGCTCCGAGTTCACGGCCGACAACGGTAAACGGCGCGCGCCGCGATTCGGCGATTAGCCAATCGACGTATTTTTGCGCGGTTCGCTGCGCGCGGCGCTTGTGCAACTCGACCTCGACGGCGGTGGAGAACTCGTTACGGTAACGCTCGAATGCCCAGTTGACGTATCCCGTTATTTTGCCGCGCATGTCCCGTTCGTGCGACGAATCCGGGTGCGGAAATTCCGCGTGAAAGTCTTCAAGCGCAGCGTGGAAGGCCGTTCCGTACGTCGATGCCGAGGAACCCGGGTCTTCGACTGCGGTGCAAACGTAGCGATAGTACCATTTTCTCGGGCATTCGGCGTACGCATTGAGCGCCGATGCGCTGAAGTGGCCTTGTCGCGAACGGACGCCGCTGCCGCGCTCCGCCTCCGCAGGTGCCGCAAGCGCGAAGGCCGCGGATTCGCCTGAAGGGCTCTCGGCTCCGCGTGCGTGGTCGAGAGAAAATACTTCGCTCGCATCCGAGCCCCCGTAAACGGTTCGCGCGCGTTCGGAAAAAGAAAATACCGCGTCACGTTCCGCCGCGGGAAGCGCGAGACGCTCGCGTGCGATCGCATCGAGCAACGGACCGGTGCGCGCGGCGATCGTGGCGTAGGCCGCGGCGATATCGTGCGGCACGCCGGAATAGGGCGAGCGTAGCGCTCGTATAAGAAATGCGTCGTCGCCCGTATCGCGCCAGAGGGCGAGGTTGGAAACGAATGCGTTCACGGAAGCAACCACGATAGGCGAAATGGGTTAGGGGTTACATCCGGCACCCCTGCATCCCAGGTCCCGCAAGTTGCCTTGAAACTCGCGCGGGAGTTTGTCGGCAACCGGCTAAACTCTCTTTTGGTTCGATGCGGCGCATTATTATCGGCATCAGTGGCGCGAGCGGCAGCGCCTATGGATACATGGCCTTGCAAGCACTTCGCGCAATCGGCGGCGTGGAGGTGCACGTTGTGGTTAGCCGAGCGGCGCGCCGCACGATCGAGCTGGAGACCCGTTTGACCGTCCGCGATTTTGAAGCGCTGGCCGATGTCGTACATTCCGACGACGATCTTGCATCGTCAATATCGAGCGGCACGTTTATCACTTCCGGCATGTTGGTGGTTCCGTGTTCGATGAGGTCGGCGAGTGCCGTTGCGTACTCGCTCAACGATAATCTTTTAGTTCGGGCCGCCGATGTCTGTTTGAAAGAACGGCGGAAACTCGTGCTGGTCGTACGCGAGACGCCTCTCCACCTCGGACACCTGCGCACGCTTACGCAGTTGGCCGAGATCGGCGCGACGATTCTGCCGCCGGTTCCGGCGATGTACGCAAATCCACAGAGCGTCGACGACGTGATCGCTCATACGGTCGGCAAGGCTCTCGACCAATTCGGACTCGAGCACGATCTATCCAAGCGATGGCGCACGCCCGACTAAACGTTCGGCGAGTCCGATGTCGGTCACGCGGTCGACGTTGACGGCGGTTTCTGCAAAGGGAGAAACGATCGCCCTAACGTGCGCGTGGAGAATCTTCGACGCGCGGCGCTCGGCCTGTCCCACCGTAAGGCGGCGGAAAGCAAATCGAAGGAGCATGTCCCAACCGAAAAGCGAAGCCAGATGCAACGGATTTTTCCTGGCGTGCCCGAGTTTTTCGATGAACCGTTCGAGTGCCGGGAGGGCCCGCGGGCGCATCGCGACCATGCCGCCTCCACAATAAACCCCGTCTCGAAGACGAGCCCACGTGTGCGCTACGTCGGGAAAGCGCGCGACGTGGACGGAGCGTTCCAAGCAGCCGTAACCGATGTCCGGGTCTAGGCGTCG
>JBDTFK010000213.1:0-3779 GCA_039937995.1 Vulcanimicrobiaceae bacterium
CGCTGCCGGATTGTCGGCATTTGCAACGTGCCCCGCGGAGGGCACGAGGGCGAGTCGCGCGCGCGGGATTCCGTCGACGATAACCTGCGAGAGTGCCGGAGGAGCGATACCGTCGCGCTCGCCGCGCGTTACGAGCACCGGAACGTCGATCGTTCCAAGCATGGACGTGTAGTCGCCCGTCCACGTCGCCTGTGTTGCAGCGAGGTACGAATCGACTGTTTTTACGGCCATCTGCTCGACCGTTTCGCGCATTCGCTCGGGGGGAAGGCCGAGCTTCGCCGCTCGCACGTGCGCGAATGTTTCCATGTCGCCGGCTTCTCGAACGGCGGCCTCGACCGATTGCGCGTACGCGTTTCCATTCGGATAGGCCGCAAAGCTCCCAACGATGACCATCGACGCAATGCGCTGCGGGGCGCAACCCCACAACTCGAAGGCGACGACTCCTCCGAGGCTACATCCGACGATCGTAAAGCGATCGATTCCCGCCCGGTCGCACACGGCGAGCACGTCACGCGCGTAGCCGGATCGCGTAATGAGCGATGGATCGGGCTCGGGTTTCGGGACGCCGTTCCCGCGCAACTCAATCGCGTACGCGCGGTGCCCGTCCCCAAAAGCAAGGATTTGCCTGTCCCAAATCGCAGCAGTCGAACCGACGCCGTGAACGAAGACCAACGCGGATCCGCCGGTTCCGGAGTAGCGCGCGGCTGCCGCCGCGCCGTCCGGCGTTCGCACGTCGAACGTTTCAATCATACCGCGCCTCGCTTGCGAGCGACGAATGCACGCACGTCCTCGAGGGAACGCGCGTTGAGGACGTCGTCCTTGGTCAGGCCGGCCCTGCGCGCCTGACCGATCGCAAGTTCGATGTTCGCAAGGTCTTGCACGTCGTGCGCGTCGCTATCGCAACTAAACGTTACGCCGAACGTCTTGGCGCGACGAACGAGCGGCGCGGGAAGATCCAAACGGAGCGCCTGACCGTCGATCTCGAGAGCCGTGCCCGTTCGCGCCGCCGCCGCAAACACCGCGTCGTAGTCAAATTCGTATCCGGGAAACCCGTCGAGCATCCGTCCCGTGGGATGCCCGATAATCGAAACGTAGCGGTTTTCACAGGCGCGAATCAACCTGCGCGTCATGTCTTCGCGCGAGGCGTTAAATCCCGAGTGCACGCTCGCGATGACGATGTCGAGTTGCGCGAGCACCGCATCCTCGTAGTCAAGCGTTCCGTCGGGGCGAATATCGACTTCGCTCGAGCACAGGGTGTGGATCCCGTACGCTTCACCAATTTCGCGAACGCGTTTACGCTGTTCCAGGAGCTCCTCCGGCGACAACCCGTAGCGCTTTCCACGACCGCTCGAGTGATCGCTAACGGCATGAAACTCGTATCCCCGCGCTGCGGACGCGGCAATCATCGATTCGAGGGTATCGCGACCGTCGCTCCACGTGCTGTGCATGTGGAAGTCTCCGCGAACGTCGCTCACTTCGATCAAAACAGGCAGTGCGAATGCTAAAGCGAGATCGATTTCGTCCAAACCGCTGCGTAATTCGGGTGGAACGTACTGCATGTTCAGCGCGGCATACACCTGCGGCTCCTGCGCGCACGTAATCGCGTCGCCGTTCTCAAGGTTCAGGATGCCGTTCTCGCTCACCCGCAGGTGTTTGCGCACCGCGTATTCGCGCAATTTTATGTTGTGATCGCGCGAGCCCGTGAAATGCTGTAACAAATTCCCGAAGAGATGGTCCGGTAACACCCGCAGGTCGATCTGAAATCCGTCTTCGAGCCACACGCTGGTTTTTGTCGGGCCTTCCGCCAGCACCGCGCTTGCACGATCCCAGGCGGCAAAGTACGCCGTAACGGCGGCTGCGTCCGACGAGGTGCACATAAGGTCGACGTCGCCGACGGTCGCTTCTTGGCGCCGTAGACTGCCGGCGGGCATGAGGCGTTGATGCGGCGGTCCGGCACGTAGGAACGCCATCGCGTCGTCAGCGATTTTCAGCGCGCGCGAAAGCGGCGTGCGTTTCCGGCGCCCTTTGTACGCGAGGATCCCCCGGCGCCAGTTATCGATCGTTTTGCGACCCAAGCGCGGAACCGCTTCGAGCGTCCCATTCGCAATAGCCGCTTCGAGATCGGCCATGGAGGCGATCTGATAGTCGGACCAAAGCATGCCCGCCGTCTTCGTTCCGATTCCGCTAACCCCGAGCACCTCCATGATTGTTGGCGGAAAGCGTTCGTAGAGCGCGTCCAGCGCATCGGCCGATCCGCGCTCGAGTAGTTGTTCGATAACCATCGCGATCGATTTGCCGATTCCGGGCACGGAGGTCAACTGGCCCGCAGAAACGAGATCGCCGAGCGGCGGCGCATTTTCAACCGATGCGGCCGCCTTTTCGAACGCCGAAAATTTATAGAACGTCTCGCCCGCCATCTCCATCAGCGTGCGAATCTCCAAGAGCTTGCGGGCCACCGCGGCGTTATCGAGCATCACGGATTTCTTCGCCCCGCGCCCGAAGTGACCTTATGACGGCCGGGAAACGGCTGAATCCCACGATTTCTTTCAGGGAGGCAGGTCGAGCACGTGCGCACGCGGTGGCCGGACCCCGCAGACCCGGGGCGGAGGGCGACTTTTTGAGCGCGCCCGTCTTGCGCATGCGCGATGTCACGCACGTCGCAAACGGCGAGATCGTCGTCGCGGCGACCTCGCTCGATGTTTTCGCCGACACGCAGTGCGCGATTCTTCGCGCGAGCGCACGCGAAGCCGCGATGCTTGCGATGCTCGCGGCCGGCCAGGCTCGCCCATCGAGCGGCGCCGTTCTCATCGGCGAATACGATCCCCGCGTGCAACCGGTGCATTGCAAGCGAATCGTAGGCTTCGTCCCTCACGACCCTCTGCCGATCGCACCCTCCATGTTTTCGCGCTACATCGACTACCGCGCTGCGTTGTGGGACATTGACGCGCGGCGCGCTCGCGCGCACGCGGCGCTCCTGCTGGAACGTTTGGGCGGCCTGCACGAGGCATTTGCTTATCCGCTCGTCGCCGCGCTCATCTCATCCCCGGAGCTCTTGGTGCTCGACCGTCCTCAGCTCGCTCACGCGCCCGACATTCTGAGCGTGACAGGACGCGTTGCGATCTTTTCGACACACGTCGATGCGGCCTGCGCGCGCGCCTATACGCCGTTTGCTTGCGAGAAACGTGCATGACGATTCGAGCGCTCGGCGCGATCGTAGCGGGACGCTTGATCGCGGAGCGGCGCACCCTAGGGTTAGCGTGCGCAACCGCTGCGGTCGTAGGCTTCTTGCAACCGCACGGGATAATGGCGATCACCGACCCGCTCGGCGCCGACCTCGCCACACGCAGCGTGTGGCTCGCGGGACCGATGTTTTTTTGCTCTACGATCGGCGTCGCCGTCGCACTTCTGCAAGGTCCGGGCCGCCATGCGTTTCTCGACGTCAGCGAACGGAGCGCTCCGCTGTTCGGGCGCGAACTCGCGCGTGCAAAGGCGCTCGTTCCCGCGCTCGTCGCGACGATCGCGGCATTCGTCTATTGGTTCGCACAATTTCTCACGGGCTTCGCGGCGCCGCCGGTATTTTTTGCCCTCGCAATTTTCTGCGTGCTGGCAAGTTCGATGGTGGCGCTCAACGCAACCGTGCGCGACAAAATTGCGCGATGGTTTTACATCGGCCTAGCGTGCGCCACGGCCGCGGCTGCCTATTGCCTCGCCGTCTACGGCGATGCGCTTTTTGCGCGCGGCGGGGACGTCGTCGGAGTCGGAAGCGAACTCATTTTTTG
>JBDTFK010000214.1:0-10740 GCA_039937995.1 Vulcanimicrobiaceae bacterium
GGCAGGGTTGATGTTCGCAGCAGCATCGCTCTTACCGCTTCATGCGCCGGCCGCGGATGAATCACCTCAGACGGGGTCCTTGCCGCACGGCGGTTCCTACATCATCGATCGCGACGGCGCGATCGGGTCGGCGGCGATCGATCTCTGGTTTCGCGCGCCCGGCGCCGGGTACGACAACGCTTCACCCGGCATTTCCCGCCTAGCGGCCACGGCCGTGGCCGTGGCGACGCTCGAAAGCGGGAAGTCGCTCGTGACGCTCGTTCGCAGCGCGGGCGGACGGATCACGATCGATGCGTATCCTGACTTGATCGGCGTGAGTGCGATCGTGCCGGCTCAATCCGCGCGCCGTGTCGTCGCCGCGATGACGTCGGCATATTTCGCGCCTTCGATCGACGACGGCGCCCTAAAAACCGCGCAACGCGACATGGCCGTGCTCGGCATTCAAAAGCGATTCTCGTCCGACCAACTTCTCCACGACGCCCTTTTTGCAAGTATTTTCTCGCAAGGCGCGGCGCACTACGCGCCGATCCCCGATTCGGTCCCGGATCTCGCAAGGATCTCGCTTGCGGAAGTGGCGGAATTTGCGCACCGCGCGTTTCGTTCCGGCAACGGGACGCTGACGCTGACGGGAAACATCGATCCGGCCTCGGTCGACGCGGTAACGGCCGGCAGTCCGGGTACGCCCGACGCGCCGGTAGATTCGACGCTCGCGCGTCCGCCGGAAAGTCATTCGACCATTACCGGCGCGGTGAGCGGAACGGGCCTTGCCTGGGTGGGTCCCGCAATTTCAGACGAAAAGAGCGCGACGGCGCTCGACTTTATCGCCGACTACCTCTTTCGCGACGAAAGCGGACTCGTAAGTAAAGCGCTCGATCCCAGCGGCGATAGTTACGTCAGCGCGCAATTCATCACGCTCCACAACCCGGGCATCATGCTCGTTACGATCGGCGGCGATACGGCAGCGGTCAAAACGCGCGTTGAAGACGCCATCGCGAAAATGCAAGAACCGCTCGCCGCCGCCGCCTTTGCAGCCGCGCGCGAAGCGTTTCTCTACCACATCGCAAGCGACACGCAAAACCCGCAAGAGCTGGCCGACAATCTTGGCTGGTATGCCTCTGAGGGCAATGCCGCGTACGCTCCCGGCGATCCGACCGGGACCTACCGTCGGATGGCGAACGCTCTCGATCCGGCGTTTGTGGCTTCGGTGGTAAAGCGCTATCTCGCCACCCCGGTTTTGGTGCAGTTGCAAGCGGCACCGGCTAAGGAGTCCGCGTCGTGACCGTCCGATCGTTTGCTGCCCTCGTCGCGCTGAGCCTAGCGATGTATCCGTGCGCGACGTTCGCCTCGTCGGCCGCGGTTACACGCGCGGGCGAGGCCACAATCATCGATCAGCTCGATTCCGCCGCGCCGCTTCTACACGTTGAATTCATCGTTCGCGCCGGATTGGACCGTCAAACGCTGGCGCAGAACGGGTTGGCGGCGCTCACCGCGCACACGATTCTGCGCACCCCGGTCGACGGGGTTGCCCTGGAAGATGCTATTGCGGCCCGCGGCGGTTCGATCAAGACCTACATCGACTCGGACGACGTACGTTTTGCGATCGAGGCGCTTCCCACGGACGCAGCGGCCGTTACGTCACTTGCGCAGCGCGCCTTTACTGCTCCGTCGTTCGCGCCCGCAACGGTGAGCGGCGCGCGCTCGGTGGTCGAGAAAAAAATCGCGGCCAATCAGCAACTCGCGCTGCAAGTCGGATTGGACATGCTCAATTCCGCAAGCACGAAATCCGCAAATACGGGTCTCCCGCCGCTCGGGATGCCCGCATTGCTCGCGCAGTTCACGCCGAACGACGTGCGCGCGTTTTACGCGAAATACTATCGGCAAGGCGGCGCGTTCGTGAGCGCGGCAGGCCGTACGGATCAGGTTGCACCCGACGCCCTCGCCCGGCTTGCCGAGGCTTTGCCCGCGGGGTCGAGTTTGGCCGTAAGCGTGGCGCTTCCGAAATTGGAGGGTACGTCGCGCGAATTGATCGCGCACCGCGATATCGCGGCACCGTGGCTGGTCGCGCAGTACCCGGCTCCGCCGATCGAAAGCAAAGATTTCGGCGCGATGCTCGTCCTGCGCGCCTTCATGCAACGCACGCTCTCGGACATCGCGGAAGTTCCGGGCGTGGTTTCCCCGACGTTTGCGTCGCGCGCGGTCGGCTCGATTTATCAATACGATCAGAGCCCGGCAAACCTGACGCTCTATGTGAACGGCGGCATCGGAAACCCGAACCGCGCGTTCGCAACGGCACTCTCGATCGCGACCATACTTGCGGGAACCAAGCTGGAAGGTTCGATCGACGAATTCAAGGCAATGGCGGCCGGCGATTTTGTTAATGACGCCACGTCGCTTGAATCGCGAGCGTGGCTTGCCGTAGTCTTCGCGCAGAATGGATCGTCGCCGGACTATTTGAACCGGACGGTCGGCGCGATCAACGCAACCACCGACGCCGATTTGCAGCGCGTCGCGCGAAAGTATCTTGGGAATCCGACGATCGCGCTCGTGCTTCCGCGCGACAAGGCACAATAGCGAGCACCCCGCTGCGCGTTGCGCTCGTACACGACTATCTCAACCAGCGCGGCGGCGCCGAGCGCGTCTTCACGCATTTTGCTCGCGCATGGCCGGATGCACCCATTTACACGGCGCTTTACGACGAAGACGCCGTTGGCGACCTGATCCCCCGCGACCGCGTTCGCGTTTCGGCACTTGCGCGGATCCCCGGCGCCAACCGTCATTTCCGCTACCTTGCCCCGCTGTACCCCCGCGCGTTCGAAGCGTTCGATCTCTCGGGATATGACGTCATCATTAGCTCGACCAGCGCTTGGGCAAAAGGGGTGCGCTTCCGAAGCGATGCCGTTCATGTCTGCTTCATTCATACGGTGAGCCGGTTTGTTTTTGATTACGAACGTTACGTGGGCGGCTTCGGGCTTTCCGCGCTGGCTCGTCCGATGGTCGAACGTCTGGCCGTATGGGATCGTAAGGCTGCCTTACGCCCTACACACTACGTCGCAAACTCCCATACCGTCGCCGCCCGAGTTAGCCGGTACTACGGACGCGGCGCCGACGTTCTGCATTCGCCTGCGGATGTCGGCCGGTTTTCGATGGGATCGGGATCGGGCGACTATTTTTTAATCGCGTCCCGTCTGCTGCCGTATAAACGCATCGACCTTGCAATCGATGCGGCGCAAATGGCGGGTTTTAGGTTGCTCGTTGCGGGAAGCGGGCCGGCCGAGGCGGCACTACGCAAGCGCGCCCGGGGGACGACGACAACCATGCTCGGCTTCGTTGACGACGGCGAAATAAACCGGTTGATCGGCAATGCGCGTGCGGTGATTCTGCCCGGTGAAGAGGATCTCGGGCTCGTGCCGGTTGAGGCCGCAGCCGCGGGGCGTCCGACGATCGCCTATCGCGGCGGCGGGGCACGCGAAACCGTAATCGACGGTGTGACCGGCATATTCTTCGATGAACCGCGCGCCGAGTCGCTCGCGCAAGCACTTTGCGCGTTCGATCCCCTCCGTTTCGATTCGTTACGCCTTCGGGCGCACGCCGAGCAATTCTCGCCGGAACGTTTCATCGAGCGCTTCCGCGGCGTTGTGGAACAGGTCGTGCGGGATCGCCGGTGATGCATTTACCGGTTTACGACGAACGCGGCGGCGCTTTTGCGAGATTACGCAATCGCAGAGTTCTGCTGTACTGGCCGCACGGGTTGGGTGATTTCGTCCACCTGGGTTTCGTGCTGCCGCTCTTAGAACCGAGCAATTCCTATTACGTCACTCGTTTCGGCGACGATTTCGTCCATCTCTACGACGGGTGCGAATACGCGGAACCGCTCTACTCCGGGGTCGCGCTACCCGGAGATGGGAGCCTGATGGGAGCGCGCCACCTCGGTCTCAACTTCAAGAAAATCCGCAACCGAATGACGCCGATGCACGTTCCCGAGCCGCTACGTGCGCACGTTGAACGGGCGCGCATCGACACGGTCCTTTACACCGACTATCCGGAGCGCGAAGGAACGCTTCCGTTTCCTTTTCATACCAAAGCGCGGGCGCTCGCGCGCGATTTAGTTACGCGCGAGCGCCTCGCAACGTTGCCGCTGAACGCGCCATTACAATCGGGATTGACGTTTACCGCGCCGCCGGATGTAACCGCGCGAATCGAAGAGTGCTTGCGTGCCTTTGTAGAAAAGGGCGACGCGCTCGTTATTGTAGCCGCGGGCGGTCACACCAATCCGCGCAAACGTTGGCCCGACGAGCACGTGCGAGCGTTCGCTCTCGCCCTGCGCGAACGCAACGGCCGCTCGAAAGTGATCGCGGTTGACGAGCGGACCTCATCGCAAATCGGACGCGAGCCGGGGATCGCGCCGACGACGCAAGATCTTTTCGGGGACCGGTCGTTGCCTTTCGCGCACGTATTGACGACGCTGATTCGCGCGTCCGGCGGTTTCGTCGGCGTCGCTTCGGGACCGCTGCACGCTGCGCTCGCAATCGGCGGGCGGCCCATCGTAGGAATATGGCTCGCCCACTACCCCGACTGGTACGACGAATCTCACGAGGGATCCGTGCATCTCGTGGGGCCGTATCCGTATGAAAAACGCATGGATTGCCGTAAGGCCACGA
The DNA here is from genome assembly GCA_039937995.1 of Vulcanimicrobiaceae bacterium. GTDB lineage: Bacteria > Vulcanimicrobiota > Vulcanimicrobiia > Vulcanimicrobiales > Vulcanimicrobiaceae > JALYTY01. The sequence goes on from JBDTFK010000214.1 coordinate 4,659, forward strand.
CGACGCTACCGCTATCCCTGCGCGCGCGCGTCGTTCCGTTCCCCGATCGCATCCCGAACGCAGATGACGCGGTGCGTGCCCTTGCGTCTATTTTGCCAGACTCGGTGCGAAAATGAGGGCAAAGATGGAGAGTGAGTTAAAGAGGCCGTGCGTGATCATCGATGCGTACGCATTGCGCGTCCGGTAATACACGGAGCAAAGGATGATTCCGCCGAGTACGAGCGGCAAGAAAGCAAAAAGGTCGGCATGCGCCGCGCCGAAGAGCAGCCCGCTTAAAATCGCACCGAACCAAAACCCGAAATGCCGCAATCCGAGATTGAAGAAGAAGACGCGAAACATCATCTCCTCGGCGATCGGCGCGATGATGATTGCAAAGAGCGCGAAGAACGCAATGATTGCCGGCGCATGCACCGCCTTGAACATTTCGACCACTTGCTGGTCGTGTTTTTGATGCGTTACCGCCTCGATCACGAGCGCGCCGCCGTTTACTACGATCGCCATCGCGATCGCAGCCACGAACGCCCATCCGAGGTCGCGAGGCGTTATCGCCCTAAATCCGAGATCGCGCAGCGACAATCGCGACGCCCAGGGCGTGCCCCATAGGAGAACGGCGACCCACATGGCATCGAGCCCCAGTTGGAGCAACAAGGCTGGGACCAGCGGAACTCCGGTCGCGCGTATACGCAATCCATAGGCGAGAAATATCCATATGAATCCGGCGATTGCGACGACGATGCTTCCGCCGAGGATCGCGAGGATCACCGCAAACGTAGGCCATGCGCGGAAACTTTCTGCCGGCCAGCGCAGCGGCCATTGCCCTGCCGGTGGGAGCGACTCGTCGAGGATCACGTTAGCGTTTGCTTCTATAAAACTTCGCGAACTCGTTCGAGCGCGTCGGCCACGGTCGCAAAATCTCTCATGGACAGTTGTTCTCCGCGCACCATTTCGCTCAAGTCCGCCGTCCGGAGGGCCTCCCGAACCGATTCACGTTCGAGGCCGAGAGCGAGCATGAGGCTGTTCGAAAGCGTCTTACGGCGGTAGGCAAACGCGGCCCGGACGACGGTCCTGTAGAGGTGAAGGTTGCGGGGCCGGACGGGCGGCTCCGCGCGTCGCACGAGTTGCACGACCGTTGAGTCGACCTTCGGCGCCGGATAGAACGAACGCGGCCCGAGCGTAAACGCGCGCTCGACCGTCATCGCGTATTGCACCGCGAGCGAGAGACTTCCATAGGCCGCAGTCCCGGGGCTCGCCGCGAGACGAGCGGCGACGTCTTTTTGAATCATCACCGTTATGCTCTGCGGCGCCTGCTGCATTTCGCACAAGCCGAGGATGAGCGGCGTCGCAATATTGTAGGGCAGATTACCCGCGACGCGCCACGTGCGGTCCGCCGCGTATTGCGCAAAATCGAAGACGAGCGCATCGGCCTGCTCGATGTTTGCCCGCGCCAGTTCTTCGCGCGAGCGCAGGATACCGATGAGATCGGGATCGATCTCGATTGCCGTAACGTCGGCGCCTTCGTCGAGCAACGCTTGGGTAAGCGCGCCCGTACCCGCCCCAATTTCAACGATGCGCGCGTGCTCGGAGGCGTCGAACAGAGAAAGCCGCGCAATGCGATGCGCGGCTGCGGCGTCCACCAGGAAATTCTGCCCATATTTTTTTTTGGGGCGCAGTCCCCGCGCCGCCAATACGGCACGCGGATGTTCTTGTGTATCGTCGGTCGCCACGGCGGGTTCGACTTACTTCAAGCGGTAGACAACTACCTCGCGACGTCCGAAAAGCATCGCATCCCGCGTGGAGTTGAAGCCGAGATCGATGCGTTTACCGCGAATCGCTCCGCCCGTATCGCCGGCGATCGCAAAGCCGTAGCCGGGAATGTAGAGCCGCGTTCCAAGGGGTATCACGCCGGGGTCGACTGCAACGACGCCGTGACCCGCGGGTCGTCCGCTTGCGGTGATTCCGCTGCATCCGTAACAACCCGCCGTATACGCAGTCGCGACCATATCGAGAGCGCTCGCAGCGACGTACGACGTTTGTTGAATTCCACGTCGCGCGATGCGTTCGAATGCTTCGTACTCGCCGACACCTTCGGCTACGATGCGTGCGCGCGGTTTCTTTACGAGTTGAGACGAAACGACTGCTTTGCGGATTTTTTCACTGTCGCGCTGCGAGAACCGAACCATCACGTCACGCTCGCCGGGTGACCCTTTTGCAACGACCTTCGACGTTCCGGGACTCAATGAAAAATCCAGGCGGTGTACGATTTGCTGGCTTATCCGCTGTTTTACCGTGCGGCTCCACGTTACGACGCGCGCAATTCGCACGGTACCGTTTGCGGGGACCGCATCGCTAAGCGTGGGTTGCACGACATCGTGCGCACCCAAGCGCACGCCTTGCTCTTCGAGCAGTGCGCCGACATCTTCGGCGTTGCTGATGACATTTGTGCGTCCGCGCGACGTCACGATTGAAACCGGGACCGCAGCGCGATACACGATTGTTAAACGATCGGAGAGCGGAACGTCGAGCGCCGGTGCGACGTAGTCGCGAGCGCCGGCGACGATGCCGCGTTCGCGAAGAAAGTCGCCTACGGTGGCCGCGTTCGTCACGTGTTGCGTAACCGTTCCTTCGGATTGGAACGCGACAACGTGATCGAGGGTCCGCGAGAACTCACCGCTTCCCGCGTAAGCGGGTGACGGATGAGTAAGAAAGCCGGCGAAGACGACCGCGCCGGTCAAGACGCTGACGGCGAGCACGTGGCTAAGCCGCAGGGGGCCGCGTCCTATCAACCTATTTCGTCCTTTCCTGTCCCAGCTTTCCCAAGGCCCGCTCAATAGAGAACGAACGATGACGAGGCGGCTGGACCAACAGTTGGGGTGGGTTGGTGACGGATCCACTGGAAACGCCAAGAAAGATGAACCTCGGGTCTGTCGGTCTTCCAACGGAAAATCAGGCAGATTCGAAGTTCGAGTTACGTGCGGGCCGGGGTGTTCACACCAGGCTGGCGGTGGCCCGCTGGTCGCTCTGCAGGCGAGCGTACCGAACTAACCCGGGTACTGTAGCACGGCCCACGAATCGGCGGAATATGCCAAAGGTCGGATCGACGAAAGGTATATCCTTTGCTCTGGTCCTTCGCGCAGGCAAGCCCGGCGGGACGGCTAAAGGCGCGGTGTGGACCACCTTCGCGTGGGTTTTTTTACGGAGATATTCCGGCCGGTCGTCAATGGCGTCGTCGAATCCGTCGACGCTCTTGCCGTCGATTTGCGATCGCGCGGACACGAGGTGTACTGTTTCGCACCGAGCATGCCCGGTGCGAAAGAACACGACGGTCCCGTCTTCCGGATGCCGTCGCTTCCCCTGCCGACACGGACTCCGTACCGGCTGACGCTGCCGCTGGTTAGCCGCCGCAACGTCAACAACATCATTAAGCGCCTCTCGCTGATCCACGTGCATTCGCCGTTCGTCACGGGGTGGCTCGGCGTTCGTTACGCGCGCCGTTACGGCGTGCCGGTCGTGTACACGTATCACACGCATCTGGAAGCTTACGCGCATTACGTCCCGTTCGAGCCGCGAGCTACGCGATTCGCCGCATCGCAGCTTACACGCACGTTCGGAAACCTCGTCGATGCGGTCGTGGTTCCGACGCCCGCGATGGCGAAACATTTGCGCGACATCGGCGTGGAGGCGCGCATCGAAATCGTTCCGAGCGGGATCGACGTTCGAACCTTCGGCGCGGGCGTACGTGATGAAAAGCTTCGCCGCCGCGTCGGCGTACGCGCCGGCGAGCGGCTGATTTTGCTCGTGTCGCGACTGGCGCGCGAAAAGAACGTGAAACTGCTTTTGCACGCTCTTGCAATCGCGAACGAGCCATCCCTCAAGTTGGTCATCGCCGGCGACGGCCCGATGCGCGAGGAACTTCAGGAGGGTGCGAAAACACTGGGAGTCGCCGAACAGACCATGTTTTTGGGCGTCGTCGCGCGCGAGCAACTTCCCGACCTCTACGCGAGCGCCGATGCATTCGTCTTTCCGAGTACGAGCGAGACGCAAGGTCTGGTGCAGGCCGAAGCGCTGGCTGCCGGATCGTACGTCATTGCCGCCGACAGCGGGCCGAACGGCGAGGTGCTCGCGGGCGCGGGCCTCATCGTCGCCGCGCGAGCGGACGCCTTCGCGGCCGCTTTGGCGCAAACGCCGCGAGGTCCGAGCGAAGATCAGATTCGTCGCGCAAAGTCCGCCGCCGAACGTTTCAGCATCTCCAGGCAGTCCGACCGGATTTTGGAGCTCTACATGAGCCTGCTTGAACCGCAACCGGACGGCCTCCGGCGGATGCGCGACTCCGCTTGACGCGCGAACGTATGTTCGCTATCATAAGGCCCAAGAGGCTAGATGATGATGCAAAAAAACTCGCGTGAGGCGCTCGGAGTCCAACTCGGGTACGCTGCCGGCCCGGACGGCAACGGTATCGTTTATGCTCGCCTTCAATCGACGGCGGGGGAGCGGCTTGTGCGGGCCGCTTTCCGCGTCAAGCGTTTTGCCGGAATGGGCGAACGCGAGGTCGGCTACGGGGCGCTGACCGCAATTGCGACGGTTCTGCGCGAGCGGGGGGTCGAAAAGATCAATCTTATGCTTTCCGACGCCGCCCTGATCGACGACCTGGTCACGCACCGCGCGGTTCCGCCGCCGCTCGTCATCCCTTACGTACATTTGCGCTGCGCGCTAAATCGGTTTACCGGTTTTTCGCTTAGTAGCGGCGTCGAAGAGAACGATCTCGCGCAGCGTGCTCGCGCAGAGGTCGCACTGAATACGGCTGCATAACGCTTCTGCGTGAGATTCAGCAGGCTGGGTGACGGAGATTTACCGGTTGAGACCGTGGGGCTCGCCCGGACACTAATCGGTCACATTCTCGTCCGCGAGGACCACGACGGCATAACAGCTGGTCGCATCGTCGAGACTGAAGCCTACGTCCCGGACGATCCCGCCTCGCATGCATATCGTGGGCGCAGGCCGCGTAACCGGTCGATGTTTCTCGCGCCTTTTCGCGCGTACATTTATCAAATTTACGGCATGCATTTGTGTTTTAACGTTTCAAGCGAAGTGGAAGGCGAAGGTGCCGGCGTCCTAATTCGCGCGCTGGTGCCGCTCGAAGGTGTCGATCTGATGATGCGGCGCCGAGGCTGTAACGCTCTTCGGAATCTGTGCCGTGGTCCCAGCCGTCTCTGTGAAGCGCTCGATATCGACCGTTCGCTGGACGGCGTTGAACTGATCCACGACCGGCGAATCTGGATTGCTGCGCCGGACCGGCCTCAGCCGGAGGTCGCAACGAGTCCGCGAATCGGCATCTCGCGCGCGGCTTCGCGCGAACTGCGCTTCTACGATGCCGGTAATCCGATGGTGAGCGGCCCGAAGTCGCGTCGGCTCGAGGGGTACACCCGAGGGGTTGTCCTTGAGTGAGCGACCTTCGTGTGATATAGTGACATCGATTAATCCCCCACGTTCATGTGAGTCGACCCGCGCGAGGCAGCCTCGCCCGCGATGTGGCCGTGCGTTCCATCTGAGCGGCTCTACGAGAGAGACAATCCTCTGCAATCGGATCATCGCCCCAACGAAAACGGACGGCCTCAACCCGGTGGTCGCCGCAGGCGGTCACGACGCCGCCATCCATTTGGTCAATTTCAACAACAGAACGAGCAGCTTCCGCAATTGGAAACCGGCCCGTCGCTCTTAACGGCGGCCGACCTGGCGGAAAAGAAAAAAGCGGAGCTTGTTGAGATTGCGACGAGCAACGAAATCGCGCTCGGCAATCCGACGACGATGAAAAAAGACGAGATCATCGCGGCTATTATCGCCGGGCAGCAACAGCGCTCCGGCCTCGAAATGGCGAGCGGCGTTCTCGACATCTTGCCGGAAGGATATGGCTTCCTGCGCCGGCTCGGCTATATCATCGGTAACGACGACATCTACGTGAGTCAGTCGCAGATTCGTCGCTTCGAACTCCGGCGCGGCGACATGGTCGAAGGTCAAGTCCGCCGTCCCAAAGAGAGCGAAAAATACTACGGTTTAATTCGCGTCGATAAGGTCAACGGCTTCGATC
>JBDTFK010000215.1:0-28329 GCA_039937995.1 Vulcanimicrobiaceae bacterium
ACGGCGCGGAGCGCGCGATCACCCGCCCGTTCAATTGGAACGCCGGATGGGACGGCCGGCGCATTTCGAATTCGACGTCGCGATCGCGGTCGACCAAGATGAGGGAACGCAGGCGGCATCCCGTCTCGGAAATATTGATTAGCGTCCCATACACGGGCGCAGGAAGACCGCTCACGCTAAAGGCGATGGGCAGTTCGATGGACTGGCGGAAGAACTTCCGCTGGTTGCCGTCCCCAAATGGTCGATCGGGACGGTCTGATAACATCAGCATCCTACATAAAGAAGTCGGCGTCCAAGCGACCGCTCCTTAACGGGGCGCTGACGAGGAACCGGGCCATCGAGGCACTTTTAAGCAAACTTTACAGTAGTGCCCCGCATACTTTCGTTAGAGCGTCGACCATACGTCAAGTTTACGTTTTACGCCTTCGATGACGGTGTCGGTGAATTCGGTCGTCGTTGCGTGGCCGCCGAGGTCTCCGGTTGCGATGCCTCCATGTACGGCTTCGAGAGCCGATTCGTAAATTGCGCGTGACGCATTGATCGCTCGACGATCGTCAACGTACGACAAAAGTGCGGCCGACGCGAGTATCATTGCGAGCGGATTCGCAACGTTTTTCCCAAAGAGGCGCGGCGCGGTACCGTGCGGCGCCTCGGCCATGACAACCGTCGGTACAAATCCGGCGGCGGTGGGATTCGCCGACGAGTCGAAGGCTAAGAGCACCGATTCGGCGCCTGCGATCGAACCGAAGAGTTGCATCACGAGGTCGGAGAGGCAATCGCCGTCGCGATTGAGCGACGGGATTACGAGCGGCAAATCTCCGGCATTGGAGAGCAGGAGCGCATAGGTTGCATCGATGAGTTGCGGTTCGTACTTCACATCCGGGTGACGGTCGGCCGCCGCGTCCATTTCTTCCTTGAGCATTCCCTCGTACACGGGGCTCACCGTATATTTCGGGCCGCCGAAAACCTTGGCGCCCATTTTTTTTGCATGCACGAATGCGTATTCGGCGACGTATCGGCAGACCGCGCGCGAGATCGTTTCGGTGCGATAGGCGACTTCGTCGATGCCTTCCCCTTCGCGCCACTCCTTTGCTCCGTACGCATCGCCGACTGCCATTCGCACGACGGAGATCGGTGCGGAAATGCCCGCGACCGGGCGGACGCGCGGGAGTTTGCGTCCGGTGCGCACGATAACTTTTCCGCCGATTGCTTTTCGCAGGATTGCGTTGGGTGAACCCACGTCGCCTTTGGTTTCCGGAGTGATCGTTGCGGCTTTTAGGCCGAGCCGGTGCGTTCGCATGGCTTCCGCCGCGTCGTGAACGATGCGATTGTTCGTCTCGCGACGCTTTTCGAGCGAGAGATCGAAATGCTCGAACGCAAGCTCGACGTCGATGACGGACCGGTCGAGCAGGCGAAGTGATTCCGCGAGCAACTCTTGCCCGGTCTGGTCGCCTTCGAGGACGACGATGGTCGGCGTGGTCAAATGAACTCCTAATGTAACGACGAAACGATACTGGCAATGGCACGCGTACGCCGGAAGGCGAGTGCGAAGAAACTCAATCTCGAGATTCTCGGAATCGCCGCAATCGGATTGGCGGTTCTCTTTGGCATCGCTCTTGCAATACCGGAGCACGCTGGCAACGCCGGCCGCGTGACGGTCGAAGCGTTGCGCTTCTTGTTTGGAGCAGCCGCACCGCTATTCCCTGTCCTCGTCGCGCTCTTCGGCGCAATCATCTTCCTCGAAATAAATGTCCCCCGCATGATCGCGGGTCTCGGGAGTTCGGCCCTCGCGTTTTTCCTCATCATTGATTGCGCATTCGGCGCGGCGGGTGCGGCGCGGGGCGGATTTGTCGGCGGCACGATTTGGGCGGCTCTGCGAAGTCTCGTGGGCGTACCCGGTTCGTGGGTGGTTCTCGGCGTGGCCGCGCTGACGCTCGCGCTCTGGCTGAGCAATGCCAGCTTAAAGAAGATCATCGGCTGGATCATTTTGGCTCTCGGCCGCCTGCGGCCGCCGCAGCTTCCGAAATTGCGCGTATCGATGCCGGCAGGCCATGCCTCGCTTCGCGAGGCCTTCGCGTTGCCGAAAAGCGAAATGCGACCGCCCCCAGCCGATCGCGTGGCAAAGTCTCCCTTCGACGCGGCGGTGGGGGCCGCGGAGGACGAAGAACCCGAAGTTTTTCGCGCCCCCGTAGCGGTTTCCAGCGTCTTCGCGCCGTCGGTTCCAACGATCATAACCATCGAGAACGAGCCGCAAGACCTCAAAGACATCCTTGAAGGCGAGGACTCCGGGGAGACGACCGAGGCGCGCGTGTACCGGCTTCCCGATATTGGCCTGTTCGATCCACCGCAAGCGCAGGTGGTCGATGAAACGAACCGCGCGCACATCCTGGAAGATACGCTCGCCAGTTTCGCGGTGGGCGCGAAAGTCACGCACATCGAACGCGGCCCTTCGATAACGCGTTACGAGCTCAAACCCGAACGCGGCGTAAAAATTTCAAAGATCGCTTCGCTAGCGGACGACCTCGCGCTCGCGCTAGCCGCAACGAACATTCGCATCGAAGCGCCGATCCCCGGAAAATCGGCCGTCGGCATCGAGGTGCCGAACCAAACGGTCTCGGTCGTTGCGATCCGTGAAATTCTCGAAGCCTTCCCGAATCGCGGCGTCGTGCCGCCGCTGTGGATGGCACTCGGCAAAGACATAACGGGGCGCCCCGTGTTCGGAGACCTCGGAAAGATGCCGCATTTGCTCGTGGCCGGCGCCACCGGTGCGGGCAAGTCCGTCTGCTTGAACACAATCATTGCATCGTTGCTCGTCTCGGCAACGCCGGACCAGGTGCAACTGCTCATGATCGACCCCAAGCGGGTGGAACTTACCGTGTACAACGGAATCCCGCATCTCATCAAAGACGTGATCACCGACGCGCGTCTCGCCGCCGGCGCGCTTTTCGAGATGACGAAAGAGATGGATTCGCGCTACGAGCGGTTTGCGAAAGCCGGAGTTCGCAAAATCGAAGAATACAACTTAAAGTATCCGCAGGAGAACCTCCCTTACGTCGTTATCATCATCGACGAGCTGGCGGATCTCATGCTGGTGGCTCCGGCAAAAGTTGAAACGACGATCATGCGGATTGCGCAACTCGCTCGCGCGACCGGAATTCATTTGGTCGTCGCGACGCAACGACCGTCCGTTGACGTCATCACCGGATTGATCAAGGCAAACATTCCTTCGCGGATCGCCTTCGCCGTAAGCTCGCAGGTGGATTCGCGCACGATTCTCGACATGGCCGGCGCGGAACGTCTGCTGGGGCGCGGGGATATGCTCTATCTGCCGATCGACGCACCCAAGCCGGTGCGCGCGCAAGGCGCCCTCATCACCGGGGCCGAGGTTAACCGTTTAGTCGAGTTTTGGGCCAGGCAGTCGCGGCCCGAGAACCTGCTGGATGTCGAAGTGACGCCGCTCTCCGACGACGATGAACGAAATAAAAACATCGACCCGCTTTGCTATGAAGCTGCGAAGTTCATCATCGAAACGAATTTCGCATCGACGGCGCAATTGCAATCACGATTCTCCGTTGGTCACCCCCGCGCGGTTCGCTTGATGAAACAATTGGAAGAGTTCAAAGTCGTCGGCCCGCACGAAGGCACGAAGCCCCGCAAGCTCCTAATCGGTTTAGCTGAACTCGAAATCATCGCGCCGCGGTTGGGATTAGTTCCCCCCCAACAAGAACTCTTCTAACGTTTGGGGCACACTAAGGGGGCAAAGAGCCACTTTGTATGAGGTGATTGAAAGGAGCGTGGGAATGCGACGCTTGGGGTTTGGGGTTGCGGGCTGCATTTTTTTTGGGGTGTTTTTTTTACTTGGATCGGTGGTGGGGGTGAATCCTGATCCGGGATGGTTGCTTACGCGTGAGGCGTCGTGGGTGAACCATTCGACGCTCGTCGCTTGGTGGTTTACGTTCTTGGGGTATGCTTACGCGCTCGGGCCGATGTGCGTCGTGCTGCTCGTTCTCGCGTGGCGTTTCCCTCAGTGGCGGTGGCGAATACTCTTTAGCGTCGTCATGCTCGTTGCGAGTTGGCAAAGCGCCGATTTCTTCCAGCATTTTTTCGCGCGTCCGCGGCGGCTCGACTGGGTCGTGCGTCATGAGACGGCGTACGGCTTTCCGAGTTCGCATGCGGCCATCGCAACAGGGTTTTACCTGCTCTGGTCGGTCTTTTTGTGGAGAAGCGCCCTGCGGGGCCGCGCCGGCTGGGCGGTGCTCGTATCCGCCCTGGCAGTCGGGATCATGTGGTCCCGCTTGGCCTTGGGCGCGCACTACCTCACGGACGTGCTCGCAGGGGCGATCTTGGCAGCGGCGATCGTCGCGCTCGGAGCGGCGCTCGTCCCGATAAACGTCTTCGCCCGGACTGCGGGGCGCCCGTAGAGTTGGAGTCGAATGTTACGAGCAATGGATTCCGCACTTATCGACATCGAGCAGAAGGTTGCGTCGGGGATACCCCTCTCGCGGCAAGACGGGCTGTACCTCTACCGCACGACCGACCTTCACAATTTGGGCCGGATTGCGCGCGCTCAAAAAGAACGCAAGAGCGGCAAGAAAGTTTTCTACGTTCTCAATCGCTACATCAACTCAACCAACGTGTGCTACGCGAACTGCAAGTTCTGTTCGTTCGCGGCCGATGAGTTCAAGGAGTCCGAGCGCGTCTTCCGGATGACGGCCGAGCAGGTCTTCGTTAAAGCGACGGAAACCGGCTCGAATTTCAATCAAATCCACATCGTCGGCGGGCACGACCCGCGTCAACTCTCCCTCGATTACTGGCTGCCGCTGATGCGCCGCTTCAAGGAAGCGCTACCACACGTGCAACTCTCGCTCTTTACCGCGGCCGAGATCGAGTACATGGCGAATCGGCACCGCATGAACTTCCCGGAGATCGTGAAAGCGCTCAAGGACGCCGGCCTCGATAACGTCAACGGCGGCGCCGCGGAGATCTTCGCCGAAGAAACGCGCGCGAAGATTTGCGCGAACAAGGTTTCGAGCGAAAACTGGCTCGCGATTCACGAAGAACTTCATCGCCAGGGCGTCGCGAGCAACGCAACCATGCTCTACGGCCATATCGAATCGCTTGAAGACCGGGTCGATCACCTTATCCGCCTTCGCGAATCGCAGCGGCGTTCGCCCGGATTCAACGCCTTTATTCCGCTCGCGTACCATCCCGACGGTAACGAGCTTTCGGATTGCGGGTGGACGACGGGATTGGACGATCTGCGCACGTTCGCGGTCGCGCGGCTGATGCTCGAGAACTTCGATCATATCAAGGCATATTGGATGATTCAAGGATTGAAGATTTGTCAGGTTGCGTTGCAATTCGGCGCCGACGACATGGACGGGACGCACGGTTCGACCGACGAGGAAATGATCTATCACTCTGCCGGCACGCACTCGGGGCAGTACGTCGACGACCGCCAATTTCGCGCCCTCATCGAAGACGCTGGTTATATTGCGGTGCGTCGTAACTCGACGTACGAAGAGTTCCCGTTCGACTGGTCGCCGCCGTCGCCGAGGGCGGACGAAACGTTGGTACCGGCGTGAGCCTCTTACGTTGCGGGCGCATCAAATACACGAATGACCTGCCTATCTATGCGGCATTCGATACCGGTGCGATCGTATATCCCGGGTCCTTGCACGCCGACGTTCCGTCCCGGCTCAACGCAAGGCTCTTGAGCGGAGAGCTTGACTTGAGTCCGATCAGCGCGTTCACCTGGGCCAAACACTCAGGCGAACTCGCGTTGCTGCCGGACCTCTGCATCGGCGCCCGCGAAGAAGTCGTATCCGTCGTGCTGGTCTCGGAAACGGCCCCCGCGCTGCTCGGCGGAACCGAAATCGTGGTAACGAGCGAATCCGCTACCGGGCGAAACTTGCTACGCGTGTTACTGGAGCGCCGCTACGGTGTCGTGCCGAAGTACGTTGAAGACGCCGATCCGCTAGCGAGAGCGCGCGAAGGGAAGGCGTCGTTGCTGATCGGCGACTCCGCGATTGACGCACTGGAGCGCTTTCCGCGCAAAAACGTGTACGATCTTGGGCGTCTGTGGCACGAATGGACCGGGCAACAGACCGTCTTTGCCGTGTGGGCCGCCCGCCGTGATGCGTACGCTGCGGATCCGGAAGGCGTGAGCGCTTGCATGCATGCGCTCACGGACGCGTACACCTGGTCGCGCGCGCACATGGATCGGGTCATCGGGCTCGCTCAAGCGCAGGTGGAACGGGCTCCCGGCTTTTACGCTTCGTACTACGGCAAGCTTAATTTTACGTTTCACTCCGCAGCGCAGAGCGGTCTTGCCGCGTTTTGCGCCGAGTTATGCGCGATCGGCGCGATTGCGTCTGCGCCGTCAACGCAACCGGAGGTCGTCGGTGTCATCTCTCGCTAACCTTATCGACAAGGCGGCCGCCGGCGGCCGCCTTTCGTTTGACGAAGGCGTGCAAATCTACCGCGAGGGTGATTTGCACGCGCTCGGAATCGCGGCGCACTCGCGGCGCATGCAACTCCATCCCACGAACGTAGTCACGTACGTGATCGATACGACGATCAACTATACGAACGTGTGCAACGTCCATTGCACGTTTTGCGCGTTCTTCCGTCCCGAGCATCACAAAGACGGATACACGATGTCTCACGATCGAGTGCTCGATCGCGTAAAATTCGCCGCCGATCAGGGTGCGACCCAGATCATGATTCAGGGCGGGGTCAACCCCGAACTTGGCCTATCGTGGTTTGAAACGCTGTTCGATAGAGTCCGGGCGCAATACCCGAACGTCGACATCCATTCGCTTTCCGTGTCCGAAGTGATCGGTATCGCAAACATCGAAAATCTTTCCGTTCGCGACGTGCTGCGGCGCTTGAAAGATTCGGGTATGAAATCTCTTCCGGGCGCGGGCGCCGAGATTCTCGTCGAACGGGTGCGCAAGCGCATTTCGGCTCGCAAGGTGAAACCCGATGAGTGGCTTGGCGTTATGCGCGAAGCCCAATTGCTGGGAATGCCGACGACGGCGACGATGATGTTCGGCTCGATCGAAACTGACGACGAGCGCATCGAGCACATGCACGTGTTGCGCGAACTTCAAGACGAAACGGGCGGATTCACCGCGTTCATTCCGTGGTACTACGTTCCGTACAAAACGCCGCTGCGCGGCACGGAAGCTACCGGACTCGAATATCTGCGCGTGCTTGCCGTTTCGCGTCTGTATTTGGACAACTTCCCGCATCTACAAGCGTCGTGGCTAACGCCCGGCCTCAAGCTCGGGCAGTTGGCACTGTTTTACGGATGCGACGATATGGGCGGCACAATCCTTGAAGAGCAGGTCGTTCACGACGCCGGTTCAACGAACGAAGCGACGCGGCGCGACTTAGAAAATAACATTATCGGCGCCGGTTTCACGCCCGTCATTCGCGATACGTATTGGAACGTTCGCGAAGATATCGGACTAGCGACGGCCGTTTAAGGAAATCCCGGCCGTTGGTGCGACGAGGGCCGTGAACTGTGTCGGCGTTCGCAGTTCAGGCCGCGGCGCGAATCGTCGCTGCGCCGAGTACTTCCTCGCCCAACGGGTCGAAGATTGCGACCAGCTGCCCCGGCGTTACGGCGCGCAAGGGCTCGGAGAAGTGCAGTTCAAGCGTACCCTCGCCGAGCGTTGCTTGAGCCGGCACCGGGGTCGCACGGTAACGGACCATCGCAAGAACGGTTGTGCGTTCGCCTGCGAAGCGTTCGGGCCGAATGATATTCACTTCGTCCGCGACGAGCGATCGGGAAAACAATTCGTCCTCGCGGCCGATTACGACCGTGTTCGTCGCAGGATCGATGCGAGTAACGTAGCGCGGTCCGTCGTTGCTCGCGGGCAACTTCGCACGCTGGCCGACGGTGTAGTGCGCGATACCGGCGTGCGACCCGACGGTCGCGCCGTCCCGCGTGGTAATAGCGCCGCCGCGATTGATTTCGGGTTGTACGCGCGCTAACACGTCGCGGTAGTCTCCGCCCTCCACGAAACAGATATCCTGCGATTCGGTTTTTTGATGCACCGGCAGCCCCATGCGGCGCGCGTGCTCGCGCGTGGCCGCCTTGTCGAGTTCGCCGAGCGGGAGCAGCAGCGTTGCGAGTTGTTCGCGGGTCAATTGTGCGAGAGCGTAGGCCTGGTCTTTTGCGTTGCGCGTGCGATAGAGGTGCGGGCCGTCGTTCCGGTGTTCGACCCGTGCGTAATGTCCCGTAGCCACGTACCGCGCGCCCAACCGTTCCGCGTACTGCGAGAGCGTGCCCAGCTTCACGTAGTTGTTGCACGAAACGCAGGGATTTGGAGTGCGCCCGTTCGCGTAGTCCGAGGCGAAGCGATCGATCACGTTCTTGCGGAACGATTCCTCGAAGTTCAAGACGTAGTGCGGAATGCCGAGAATTGCAGCCGTGCGCCGCGCATCGTCAAAATCGTCGATGCCGCAGCAGCTTTTCGCGTGCGCCGGCCGCGTGGGCGCGTACATCTTCATCGTGACGCCTACGACGTCGTAGCCGGCTTCTACGAGAAGTCCCGCCGCGACCGCCGAGTCGACTCCGCCGCTCATTGCGGCGATTACTCGAGGTTTGACCATGGTTGACAACCCACAGGATAACAGGAGTAAGGGCCTAACACAAATCCCCAATGTCAGCGTTGGGTGAGCGGTTTAGGGCCGCACGCGAGGCTCGCGGCCTCTCCCTCTCCGATGTGGCCGAGCAAATTCGTATTCGCTCGGTCTATCTCGGCGCGATCGAAGAAGAGAATTGGAGCGCGATCGGCGCTCCCGTGTATAGCCGCGGATTTTTAAGGACGTACGCGCGCTTTCTTGGTTTGGACCCCGAGGAGGTAGTCGGCGAGTTCAATCGTTCCGGCGCGTCCTCGGCGATCGTCGCCGCGCCCGGAAATTCCGGGCAGTCCAGGGAGAACCGGGCCGGGGTCGAGCGGAACGAACGCTCCGGAAGGAGCCTCTCGCCGTTTATCTTGGTCGCGAGTCTCGTTGCGGTCCTCCTGGTGGCGTTCGTCTTCTATAACGAGCTGACGATGCGCGAGCGGGCGGCAAATCCGCCCACGGCCGCCGTCTCGCCGAACCCGCTTCCTTCTAACATGACGGGCGATGCCGCCGCAGCCGGATCGGTGAACCCCGATGGGTCGGGAGCTCCTCGCCTTGCGCCCCCTACTCGGGCTGCCGCTCTCGTGGGGCACACGATGCAGGTTTCCCTTTCAAGCCCGTCATGGCTCAGGATCACGGTTGACGGCAATGTTAGCATGGAGGGTACGTTTCCCGCTGGCACCGTAAAAGTGTTCCGCGGGAAAACGGCAGCGGTGCGCATCGGCAATGCCGGCGGCGTCGATATCTTGATCGATGGGAAAAACGTCGGCAAGCTCGGCGGTTCCGGAGACGTGGTCGAGCGCAGCTTCACGCTGTAAGCCTCGTATCAAAGGAGCCGCCGTGGCGAGCGAATCATCGTTCGATGTTGTGTCGAATATCGACCGGCAAGAGTTGGACAATGCGTTGAACCAGACGCGAAAAGAAATCGAGAATCGTTTCGATTTTAAGAACACCAAAACGTCCATCGAAACGGACGATAAGAAGATCACGATCGTCTCCGACGACGAGATGAAGATGCGCAACGTCGTCGACATCCTTCAGACCAAAGCCACGAAGCGCGGGATCGATATCAAAGCTTTCGATATCGGCGAATTGGAGCCGGCTTTCACCGGCACGGTCAGGCGTGTGATCGCGCTGCGTAACGGAATTCCGAAAGACAAGAGCAAGGCGCTTACCGAGAAAATCAAATCACTAAAGCTTAAAGTCACGGCGCAGTATCAGGACGAACAGATCCGGGTCAGCAGCAAGAGCCGTGACGATCTCCAAAAAGTCATCACCGAGCTTAAGGCGATGAACTACGAGCTTCCCTTGCAGTTCGTCAATTTCCGATAATGGTGGCGTATGTCTAGTGTCGCGTTCGTGAGTCTCGGTTGCGCGAAGAATCTCGTCGATACCGAAGTAATGATCGCCAAACTCGGCGCTGCGGGTTACGAACTCGCTCTCGAGGCCGGCGATGCCGATACGGTCGTCATCAACACGTGCGCGTTCATCGATCCGGCCAAAGCCGAATCGACCGAGGTCATCCTCGAGTACGCGCAGCGCAAGCAAAAGGGCCAGCAACTCGTTGTGGCCGGATGTCTCGCGCAACGGTATGGAGAGCAACTGCAGGCGCTCATTCCCGAGATCGACGGTGTCGTCGGGACGGGAGCTTACGCAAGCATCGTCGAGTTACTCGACGACGTGCAAGCGGGGCGAAGGCCGGTGCGTATCGATTTCGAACCCGAACCCGAGCATGATTTTCTTCCGAGATTGATCACGACCCCGCGCGCTACCGCGTACCTTAAAATAGCGGAAGGCTGCGATCACCCATGCACGTTTTGCATCATTCCTAAACTGCGCGGAGCGTTTCGGAGCCGCAGCGAAGAATCGATTCTCAAAGAAGCGCGCGCACTCGCCGCAAACGGAACCAAAGAGTTGATCCTGATCGCGCAAGATACGTCGATGTACGGCCGCGACCGCGGCGCGCGTCGCGGCGGGCTCGCAAATTTGCTCGAATCGCTGCAGAATATCGAAACTCTCGACTGGATTCGCTTGCTGTATTTATATCCCGCGACCGTCGATCGCGAGTTGATTGAAGCGATGGCGACGTTGCCGAAAGTCTGCAAGTACATGGATATGCCGCTCCAGCACGCGCACCCGGAGGTGCTGCGCGCTATGCTTCGCCCGAGCAACGGCGAGCGATATCTCGAAATCATCGAGGAGTTTCGCGAGCGTGTTCCCGGAATCACGATGCGCTCGACCTTCATCGCCGGTTTCCCGGGCGAAACCGAAGAACACGTCGCGTATCTCGAGGAATGGATTGGCCGGGCGGAGCTCGATCGCGTCGGCTTTTTCGAGTACAGCTCCGAGGAAGGCACGCCCGGCGCGGAACTCGGAAACAAGGTGCCCGCTCGCGAACGGCGCAAGCGTTTGGTTCGCTTGCGCGAAGCGCAACGGATCGCGTCGGAGCGGGCACGCGCTAAACGTGTCGGTTCGACGGTGCGCGTTCTCGTTGAAGAGCGGCGCCGCTTGCGTAAGAGCGACCCATTTCGCGAGGCCCTCGCCGTGCCGGATGCATGGTTCGGGCGTTCGGAGGGCGAGGCGCCGGGCGTTGACGGGGGAATTTATTTTTCCGGCGACGCGCGCATCGGCGACTTCGTCGATATCACACTTGGCGGGCATGGCCCGTTCGATTTTTATGGATCGTTCGCGCAGAAAGAGAGCCTAGCGATTGGGTAAGCACCTCGACCCCGGTTCAACTCCTCCGCCGTCGGCTACGTCGCCTCGCGGCATGTCTCCGGTGATGCGTCGCATCGTACTGGCGGCAGGGCTGCTTCTTATCGGCATCGGATCGATATTCGCCGGCTTCGCGGTCTTCCGGCACGAAAATCCTTTGCAAGTGATTTCGCAGACGTTCGCGCCATCGCCGAGCGATGTGTTCGGGAAACCGAATCTGCTGGTGCTCGTCGAAGGGCTCGACTACGACTACACGGCCAAGGACATGGAGTTTTCAACAAACTCCCGCAGCGACGTCATTAAAGCCGTCAACATCGACTTCGTCAACAAAAATATCTTCGTCGTATCGGTTCCACGCGACATGCTCGCAGTTTTTCCCAACGGAAGCAAAGGCAAGATCAATCAAGCCCAGGCGGACGGCGGAGTGAAAGAGGCGTCGCAAGTCATCGCCGCGTTCCTCGATATTCCGGGATTCGACCGCTACGCGATCTTGCGAATCGACGCGACAAAAGACATCATCAATGCACTCGGGGGGGTCGACGTTTACGCGAAGACCTCGGATTGCTTGCAGTACCATACCGCTTGCACCGGCGGCCGCATCGACTACGACGACTCGTGGGGGCACCTCCACATCCACTTTACCGAAGGTCTACATCACATGAACGGAGAGCAAGCCGTCGGTTACGGGCGTTTTCGTCACGACTGGTGCAGCGATCCGTGTCGGATCAAGCGCCAAGATCAGGTGATGACGGCCGTAGTCGATAAGCTCAAGAACGACAAAATCAACACGCTGCTCAATGCGGGAAACCTGCTCAAAGTCATTCGCACCGACATCGATACGAATTTTACGGATTCCGAACTCGTGTCGCTCGCGACGTACTTTTCGGGCGGTCTCACGAAAGACAACGTGCATTTCGCAGAAATTCCTTACACGGGTGACGTCGAGCTCGCCGACGGCGACGACCTTATTCCCGATGAAGCGCTTAAGAGCAAGCTGGTGCAAAGCATGCTCGTGGCTCCGCCGACTCCGGAAGCTTCGCCCGACGCCATGGCGCTGGCCGGCATCGCTCCGGCGACGTTGCGCGTCGACGTCGAAAATGCGAGTGGGGTGAGCGGCGCCGCGCATATCGTGGCGGGAATCCTGCAAAAGGCGGGCTATACGATCGGCAACGTCGGCAATGCCGATGCGAGCGATCGTGACAGCACGCAAATCAACCAGCACTCGAAAATAGCGTGGGCCGGCGCAAAAGTGCGTACGGCGTTGCCTGCGACTCTTCAAAACGCGCCGGTAACCGGCACCGGCAGCGACGCAACGGGCGCGACTTCGGCGCCAAGCGATGTAACGGTCGTCATCGGCAAGGATCTTGCATCGGCCGTCGTTTCCGCGTCGCAGCCGACTCCGCGGCCTACGTGACCCGTCGCATGCAAATTTTGATAGCAGCGCTCGCGCTGGCGTTCGTCTTGGGAGCAGGCGGTTGGCGGCTTTTCAGACACGAGAGTGATTTAAAGCCCGCGATTGTAACGCCGGCGATGGACGTTCACAACGAGTTTTCGGGCGATATCTACGCGCGAGCTTACCGGACGTTCCATCAAGTCGTTGCGAAAAATCTCGACGGCCGTCCCAAACTCATCGCGCTGACATTCGACGATGGCCCATACCCCGTATTTACACCGCTGCTTCTTGACGAGCTTCGCACGTTACACGTTCCGGCAACGTTTTTTCTCATAGGCCGCGATTCGGAACAGTGGCCGGGACTCGCGCAGCGCATCGAAGCCGACGGAAACGAAGTTGCGGACCACACGTATTCGCATCCCAATCTCGATCAGGAAACACCGGCGCAAGTTCGCGAGGAAGTGGTGCACGGGCGCGACGCTTTGTGGAATCTCGTTCACGACCCGTCCGTACGCACGCTAATGCGCCCTCCGCACGGTCGTTATACCGAGGAGACGCTTCGCACGGTGCAAAGCCTCGGCTATCAAGTCGTGTTGTGGACGTACGATTCGGGCGACTGGCGGACGCTCCCAACGCATCGGATTGCCGACGAAATGCTCAAGCACGCGACCGCTCCGGATCTGGTTTTGCTGCACAACGGAAAACTGGCGACGATAGAGGCACTTCCCGAGGTGGTCGAGCGTTTCAGAAGGGCCGGGTACGAGTTCGTCACAGCCGGGGAGCTTTTACGTCGAGTTCCGGTGCAAGATATCAACCACCCCGCTCGCCGTCCGGTCTAGGGAGAAATGCCTCGTCAAATTATCGATATCGAATCGAGCCGTCCCGCGTATAACCGCAGGCGCATCTTCGGGTGGATCGTGGTAGCCGTGGTGGTCGCGATTGCCGTCTTCTTCGCGATGGAGCTATTAAAGTCGCACCCGTCGGCGGCGGGCGCTTTCGTTGTGCTCTTTCGTAGGAAAGTTGCTCCCGCAAGGGAACCTGGGACCGATTCCAAACGACAGGAGAGGACATGCTGCGTAGGCACACCCTAGGCTTTGCTCTCGTGATGACCGCCGCGACCGCGTTCGCTGCATGCACCACGGGCGGGACGAATTCCACGGTCTCCGTGGGGCCGAATTTCCCAACGCAAACGCTATACGCGTCGAATTCGACCCAAAATGCGGTCGGTATCTACCCGCCGGGAACAGCGTCGGGTTCCGGGCCGGCCTTTCAGTTGGGCAGCACGAGCATTGCAGGTCCTCAATACCTGGCCTTCGACAATCTGAGCGATCTCTTCATTACCAATTTCAACGTTTCCGCGAACACCGGGTCGATCGTCGAGATCAAGGCGCTTGCCACGGGTAACGTAACCGCGCTCAATTCCGTGAGCACCGGTGCGGTGCGGCCTCGCGGCATCGCGTTTTACGCGCAACCGGTTGCGGCAAGCACGGCATCGCCCGTACCCGCCTTCGCGGTTGCCGAAGTGAATCCCGGCGCGAGTGCCGGCTTCACGAACGAGATCGTGTTTTACAACGTGCTGATCGGCGCGTTCCAAACGATTGCTGGACCGAACACGCAGATGAACGTTCCGAGCGGCATTACGTTTGATTCAAGCCGCAATATTTACGTAACGAACCTGCAGGGCGCGTCGGTCGAAGTGTTTGCGCTACCCTCGCCCTCGCCGACACCGTCACCGACCGCAACTCCGTCCACTACACCGTCACCGTCACCGACGCCCACGGCACTACCGTCCGGTGCGACTGCAACGCCGTCCCCGACACCTTCTCCAACGGCAACCCCGATCAATGTGGCTCCCCTGCGGACGATAGCCGGAGCCGCAACCGGCCTTGGGCAGCCGAGCGGAATTGCGCTCGATGCAAGTGGAAACATCTACGTTAGCGATGCAGCGGCGCTGGCAAGCGTATTGCCTGCGGGAAGTTGCACGAGAGCGTCGTGCCCGGCCGTGCTGATTTTCCCGGCGGGCGCGAGCGGTGCGACCGCGCCGAAAGCGATCGCCGGCCCGCTCACGATGCTTAACGCTCCGAGTGACGTAAAACTCGATAATGCCGGGCTCGTGTACGTCGCGGATACGAAATCTTCGGGAGCCGGTATCGTGTACGTCTTCGCAAAAGGCGCGACGGGAAACGTTGCTCCGACAGCAACATATACGTCGCCCGGCGCAGTTATAGGAATCGGCATTACGCCGTAAGCGAGGGTTTACGTTCGCACGCACGTCGATCGGCTTTCGGCGCTAACACAAGTCGCCGACGCCGCCGCACCGCAGGCGAAAGCAGCGGCGATTGCCGCCGGGGCTGGATCCGCTTTACCCGGGGCGACGACCACCGCGCTCATTTTCAATGACGACGCCGTCGTAACCGCAACGGAGCCCGCGGGCGCGGCGGGCTTTGCGCTCCGCGACGGGTCGCCCGAACTGCGCCGCCTTTTTCTTCACGCGCTCGCGCGTTTCGGCGAAGGTGGATTGTCGTTTGTGTCGCGCGACCGGCAGCGTGCATTCATCGGCGTAAGCGCGACGCTCGGCGAACGGGACCTGGTATTCGTCCCGCTCATCGCCGGGGGGAGGACCCTCGGCATCGTCGCGATTGTCGTCGACGGAGAACCTTCCGAGGAAGCACGAGAAGAACTTACCGCATTTTGCGCCGTCGTTACTCGCATGCTGGATTCCGACCGGGCGCTCTCCGCGGCGCGCCGGCAATCGCGCGATAGCCAGTTACTTGCAATGGTTAACGAGCGTTTGCACAAATCGCTCGACCGGCGCGACGTCTTGCTCGGGATCGTCGAGGGCGTGCGTGCCGCATTTTCCGCGGACCGCTGCATGGTGTATCAGCGCGATGCGGACGGCGAGCGCGCTTCGATTGCCGCATCGGCCCTCCGCGATACGAGCGCGCCGTTTATAACGCGCAGCCTCGCGTTTGACGCCGATTTGCGTAAAGTGTTCGGCGGCCTGACGGTCCGCCGTGACGAGTTGAGCGGCGAGCATATTTACGGCGAGAGCTCGCTTAGCGCGATGGCGATTCCATTTGTCGTCGACGGGCACGTCGAAGACGCACTGGTGCTCGCGTTCGACCGCGCGAACGCCTTTGACGACGCGGATGTCGCTGCACTACGCTCTCTCGCGTTTCACGTGGGACTCGCACTCTCGAATGCAAGCCTATACGAGCGGGAACGAGCGCGACGTTCGCAGGCAGAATCGCTCGAGCGCGTGGTTCGAATCCTGCGCGATACCCAATATGTCGACGAAGTTCTGCTGGTTTTCGTCGTAACGGTATCGCACGAGCTACCTGTCGACTGCGTTGCCTATGTGCTCGAGGGTGACGTACTCAATCGCCGCGCGCTGCGGATTCGCGAGCCGCGCGGATTCGAACCGCCGGCCACGATCGACCGCGCATTGCTCGAGCCGTTTCTCGCTGTGGACGAGCCGTCGGATGCGACGCTATTGCCTCGTATCGCGCGGGAGGCGCTCTTCGACGGGCGCGGTGGAGCGATCGTTCCGCTGCGGCTTGAAGGTGCGCTGTGGGGGTGTTTCATCGCGCGTGCGGAGGACGCGAGCTTTGACTGGCCGCCGGAGGTACGTGCGACGTTCTTCCGCACGCTTGGGTCGCATCTCGAGATCGCGCTTGCGAACGCACACGCATACGAGCGCGAATTGCGTCGCGCTCAAGAACGCGAAACTCTAGCCGAAGCGGCGCGGATGATCTTGAGCCACACGCACGTCACGTCGCTGGCGGACGTGATGTCGCGTTTGGCCGCATCACTCGTCCACTCCGAGCGGGCGTGCGTTCTGCGTTGGAATGTGGAGCGCTACGCGGTCGTGGGGTCTTACGGTGAAGGCGCGCCTCAAATGGTCGAGTTGAGCGGTTTCGACTTAGTTCACCGAGCGGAGCGGCTTGTCGGACTCGGCGGAGACGAGCGGCGCGTGCAACGTTTGATCGAGGGGCCGGGATATGTGGTTGTCCCGCTGATCCTAACGGGCGTGGCCGGCAGCGACACGATCGATGCGTTTCTGATCGTCGGGAGATCCGAGGAAGCGCGCTTTGGGCGAGACGATTTGCGATTGCTGCAAGAGCTTGCCGCCCTTCTCGCCCTGGCTTTACGCAATCTCGAACTGTACGAAGCGATGAGCCGCGCCAACCGCGCGCTGCAAGAGTCGAGTGAATTCAAAGACGATTTGCTCGCAATGCTCGCTCACGATTTCAAGGGTCCGCTGACGGTCATTCTGGGGTACTGCGAACTCTTGCTGGAGAACGACACCGATTCTCGCGAGGAAATCGAGACGGTTTGCGCGCAGACCAAGCGCCTCGTTCGCCTCTCCGAGGACGCGCTTGTCTTGGCGCAGACGCAGGCCGAGGGTTTCTCCTTGGCCCGAACGATTGTGGATCTGGGCGGTTTTGTTGCGGAATGCGTCGATGCGTCCGCTCCAAACAACCCGCGAGTAAAGGTGGAGACGCCCGAAGAAACCGTTGCCGTAGACTTGGACCCGAACCGCTTCAGGCACGTGATCGACAACCTGATCTCCAACGCCCTGAAATACTCTGCCGGGGAGGTGACCGTAAGCGTGCAACGTTTGGAGGATCGCGGAGTAATTGAAGTGAGCGATTGTGGGATCGGCATTCCGGAGGGCGAGCTCGGCGGACTCTTCACGCGTTTCGGCCGGGCAAGCAACGCGCGGAGCAAAGGCATCTCGGGTTCGGGAATCGGGCTCTACGTTGCGCGAAAAATCGTCGACGTGCATCGGGGATCGATCTCCGTGCGGTCAAAAGAAAACGAAGGAAGCACCTTCATCATCACCCTGCCGCTAGCGGACTTTGCCCGTAAGGAGAACGTTACCAAACGGTATGGCATTCCTAAAAACACTCTTTGACGGCAACGAGCGAGAGGTTTCTCGCCTACGGAAGACCGTCGAACGGGTGAACGCGCTCGAACCCCAGACGGCCGCACTCACCGATGAAGAGCTGCGCGCCAAGACGATCGAATTTCGCGAGCGCTTGGGTGCCGGCGAGTCCCTCGACGATATGCTGCCCGAGGCTTTCGCGGTGGTCCGCGAGGCCGGAAAACGCACCACCGGAATGCGTCATTTCGACGTGCAAATCATGGGCGGACAGGTCCTCTACGAGGGCCGCATCGCCGAGATGCGCACGGGCGAAGGCAAGACGCTCGTGGCGACGCTTCCGGTATATGCGCGAGCGCTTGAGGGGCGCGGCGTTCAAGTGGTTACCGTCAACGATTATCTCGCGCGCCGCGACGCCGAGTGGATGGGGCCCGTTTACGAATTTTTAGGGCTTACCGTCGGTATCATTCAACACGATCTTACCCCGGCCGATCGCCGCGCGCAGTACCTGTGCGACGTAACCTATGTTACGAACAATGAAGTCGGATTCGACTATCTGCGCGACAACATGGCTTGGCAGATGGAAGACCTCGTGCAACGAGAATTGTATTTCGCACTCGTCGACGAGGTCGATTCGATTCTTATCGACGAAGCGCGCACGCCGCTTATTATTAGCGGCCCTTCAACTGAATCTACCGACCTCTATCAAAACTTCGCGCAGATCATTCCCCGTCTCAAAAAAGAAGACGACTACACGATCGACCAAAAGGCGCACGCCGTTCCGATTACGGAGGCCGGCGTTGCAAAGGTCGAAAAAATGCTGGGCATTGGAAACCTCTACGATCAGCGCAATATCGAACTGACCCACCAACTCAATGCCGCGCTCAAAGCGTGGAATCTTTTCCACCGAGATCAGCAATATATCGTGAAGGACGGCGAAGTTATTATCGTCGATGAGTTCACCGGCCGTTTGATGCACGGCCGCCGGTATTCCGACGGTATCCATCAGGCGATCGAAGCCAAGGAAGGCATCCACGTTCGCGGCGAGGATCAGACGCTCGCAACGATCACGTTCCAAAACCTTTTCCGGCTTTACGATCATCTTGCCGGCATGACCGGCACGGCGAAGACCGAAGAGCGCGAATTTCGCGACATCTACGGCTTGGACGTCGTCGTCATTCCGACGAATCGCCCGATGGCGCGTAAGGATAATTCGGACATCGTCTACAAGACGGAAAAAGCGAAATTCGATTGCGTCGTCAACGAGATTATCGAAGAGCACAAAAAGGGCCGGCCCGTCCTCGTCGGTACGCGATCGATCGAGAAGAGCGAGACGCTTGCTGCGATCCTGCGGCGCAAAGGCGTCGATTGCAACGTCCTCAACGCGAAGTATCACGAGCAAGAAGCCGAAATCATCAAGGACGCCGGTCAGCCCGGGCAAGTCACGATCGCCACGAACATGGCAGGCCGTGGAACGGATATCAAACTCGGCGAAGACGTCGCGACCAAAGGCGGATTGCACATCATCGGTACCGAGCGCCACGAATCGAGGCGCATCGATAACCAGCTTCGCGGGCGCGCCGGACGCCAGGGCGACCCGGGCTCGACGCGGTTTTACATTTCACTCGAAGACGAGGTGATGCGGCTCTTCGGCGGCGAGCGTATGACGGCCATCATGGATCGCGTCGGATTTACCGACGAGCAACCGATCGAGTCGGGCCTCGTGAGCAGTTCGATTCAGCGCGCGCAGAGTAAGGTTGAGAATCACAACTACGAGATTCGCAAGCACGTTCTCGAGTACGACGACGTGATGAACAAGCAGCGAGAGATTATTTATTCCGACCGCCGCGCAATTTTGGAAGGAAGGTTCGATTCGCGCACGTTCTTGCAGCAATCGCTGGAGTCGAAAATCGACGAAGCGGTCGATGAAAATGCGCCCGAAAACGCCCATCCCGGCGAATGGGACTTCCAAGAAATGCTCGACGCAGTCGAACTGGTATTTCCGGTCAAGGCGGCGCTATCGATCGACGATCTCGTCGGAAAGGATCGCGAAGAAATTCGCCGGATCCTTAAAGATAGATCCTCGGCCGCGTATCAGGAAAAAGAAATTGAGATCGGGCCGGAGATCATGCGCCTTGTCGAACAGCGCTACCTGTTGCTGCCGATCATCGATCGTCAGTGGGTCGACCATCTCTACGTAATGGATCACCTGAAAACCGGGATCGGACTGCGCGGCTACGGCCAAAAAGATCCGCGCGTGGAGTACGAAAAAGAAGCCTACGAAATCTTCGAGTCGTTAAAGAACAACATCGCGGACGAAGCGATCAAAGGCGTCTTCCGCGTTCAGATCGAGCAAGGGCCGCCGCCCGAAGAGTTGCAGCGCCAAGCGCAGATGCCGCAATTCGAAACGATTCCGGCCGGTGCGATGGTGCCGCAAGCCGCACCCGCGGGTCGCCTCTCGACCGACCAAGCGCAACAGTTGCTCGGACCGATGCCGGGGACCGACCGGCGTCCGCAGCAGATGCACACGAACCTGGGTGACGAGCCGCCCAAACCGGCGCAGCGCGCCGAACCCAAGGTCGGCCGAAACGATCTGTGCCCCTGCGGCAGCGGCAAAAAATACAAGAAATGTCACGGAAGCGGCGCGGCATAGCCCTCAGCCCCGTATCGCGTTTTTAGCCTGCCGCGGCAGGGCGCAGGGATGGCCAATGTGCTCACCTGCAAGGACGGAATACCCTAGCAATGCGGCCGTGCGTATGCTAGGGTCGTGAAGCAGACGCTCGACTCAGAATATCACGAGTCTTTCCATCCGACTCTGTGTCGCTCTTCAATCACCATGCGACGGCGTTGCACTAATCATCGCTCGATTCGAGCGAAAATCCTCCGTGATCTTTTGCGGCGAACTTCTACCCAACAACACGAGAATCACCTGTACTAAACGTCCCGAGGCGCCGCACAATCGCCCCCGGGTTCGTTGACGTTGCCTGTAAAGAAGTAATGTGGAGGTTCCATGAACGCTCGTATTTACCGCGCTGCGACGCTCGCCGGCGCCACGCTCCTCGCGGCGATGCTCGCCGCATGCGGCGGTTCTTCCCCAAACGCCGGAGTAAATCCAAGCTCGGATCAGCCGCTGCAAACACAGAGTTACGGCGACTCGGCGTTCGCGTACGCCGGGCGGACCCCCGAGGGCTTGCTCACCGCTTCATCGCCACGGCTGCCGGGAACCGCTCCCGACGCCACCACGCCCAAGGTTGTCGGCGGTTAC
The DNA here is from genome assembly GCA_039937995.1 of Vulcanimicrobiaceae bacterium. GTDB lineage: Bacteria > Vulcanimicrobiota > Vulcanimicrobiia > Vulcanimicrobiales > Vulcanimicrobiaceae > JALYTY01. Next base: position 20,899 of record JBDTFK010000215.1, read on the forward strand.
ATCGTTACTGTTGTAGACGTTACGGGAACGCCGTGTTTCAACTGCGTTAACGGAAAAACGGCCGGAACGTTCGGATCGGGAGATCCTCTCGGCTACGTCAACACGACGCTAACCAAAATCGGAATTCTGCAGGTGTATTTCGATGTGAGTTACACGGGTTCGTGCGCCGTCTCTATCGCGGTAACGCAAGGCACGAAAACCCTCGCGACGGGATCGGGTTCAGCGACTCCGAGTCCGGGCGGGGTCGAGACCGTAGAGTTGCACACGACGCGCCAATCGACGTGGCACGGCGTCGCGACGATGACCGGTAAGGTCGTGTGCGGCACGTTAACCGTCGTCAACAAAGGGACGGTGTACTTCCAGTAGCCGCAATACTTTGCTAGAGATAGCAGCGATATAAATCGAACGTTTTGTCGCGCTGAAAATCAAGCGACTCGTAAAACGTTACAAGGTGCGGCTCGCTGTGCGGGATCTCGACCATGATGCTGCGGCTGTGGGCGTCGCGGGCGAATTGCAGCGCTTCCCGGGCAAGCGCTTTCCCGACGCCCTCCTTGCGGTATGCATCGGCAACGTAGAGGTCGCTCAGGAACCAAATCGTCGTCGCGTACCACGATGAGAACAGCGGGTAGAGCTGCAAAAACCCGATACCGGCGGTTCCGTCGAATGCCGCGAGAACGACGGAGTCTTGTTTGGCCAAACGCTCGGCGAGAAATGCCGCGCTACCGGCGATGTCGGATTCGCCGGTAAAGAAAACGCGATAAGCATCGAAAAGTGGAGCGATCTCGCCCAAATCGGCGCTCGTAGCCCGTCGGGTTGCGAGCCGTTCGTTCATTTCGCGGCGAACGGCTTAAGGTACATCGTTGCATTCGGATAGTCGAAAATCAGCGTAAAATAGCTCAAAATATCGCGTCCCAAGAGCCCGTCGAAGGTTTCGTCTTCGACTTTGCGATTGGAAGGGACGGATACGAGTACCTGCCCGACGGCGTAATCGCCGAGATCGAGGTTAGAGAGGCGGTAGCTGTGCGTTTTCGTCTCTCCGCCGATAAACGAGAGGCCGCTATCGTCACTCGGCTCGTCGGGCGCCTTGAATTGCGCGAAGTAGTGGGGGTAGAGAACCGTTCGGCCGGCACCGAGGTCGGCGACGAAAAGCCCGGTCTTGCCGTTGAACGCGGCGTGAAGCATTGGAACGTAGTCGTCGACCGAGATCGGGACTTTCGAGAAGCCCTCCGGTACCGACGGTAAGGCGGGCGCGATCTTGAGCGACTGATTGTGAAAGTCGATGGTGACGATTCCACTTGCAAAAAAATCGCCGCCGAGGAGGCCGACCACTTTCATCCCGCCGACGGGATCGGTAAACGGCAACACGGTGACGGCGAGGTTGCGCGCGCGCAACGCGCCGACCGAAACCTCCGGTATGCGAGTCGTGGAAAACGTGAAGTCCCCGCCGATCGTCATGATATTGTGTCCATAGAGCGCAAGCCCAAGGTTTTGGGCGGTCGCGCTGTCGATAGCGATGCCCGAAGCGCCCGAGTCCAACAAGAAATCGAGACCGCGACCGTTCACGTCGAGACGCACGACGATGCCGTCGTCGGTAAACGTCGCCGGAATCTCAACCGGTGCGCCGGATGAAAACGTAAATGGCGTCGTCGTCGCGGGAATTGCAAGCGATGCGGCCGTGTCCTCGCGGATCGTTTCGATCGAGACGACTTGCGTAGTCGAGTCGTTCTCGGGCCTTCCGTCGTGGTAGCGCTCGGTCCGAGGAATCAAGCGCCCCTCGAAGGCTCGATAGTCTTCGTATTCGCGGACGTGCGTGCGCCCGTCGTACGACGTGGTCTCGACGCGTCGCAAGAGGTAGGTTTGCGCGTCGTAGTATCGCCGTTGCACGAGCGCATCTTGCGGCTTCACTTCGAGCACGATCGCGGGCGTTGCATCGGCCGTAGTGCCGAGAACCCGGGCGCCGCTCGTCGCGGCGCTTGGCGCTTCCAGCGCTTTGCGAAAGGGGTCTTCGGCGTAGCCCGTCCTGCGAACAACGATGCCGTTTGGATTACGCTCCCACGCTATCCCGTGCCACATGCCGTCCGTTTGCGAGATGGGCCCGTCGGTGGTCGTCTCGGCGAAGTCGTCGCCCTCGACAAGCATCTCCGAACTGCTCGTAAGGCTGCCGTTGACCGTCCGGTCCACCTCGCGGTACGCGTGGTTCGCGAGCTTTCCGCGCGCAGCGGAGGCGCGTTCGAGCAACTGTTCCGGTGTGAGTGCGCTCGGACCGTACGATTGAGCGAATCCCGCGATGGGCGCGAGAAGCCCGAGCATCGCCGGGAGAAGAAAAACGCTTCTGAAACGCACGGTAGCTTGCTTCGCTTCCCCCGCCGCTAGTTCATGTTGTCCAGTGGTCGATCGCGCCGCGGAAAATCTCGCGGTGACGGCGCGCGGTTTCCCACATCGCCGACTCCGGCGGTGGAATATCGGCAGCCCGAATGAGTTGGAGTTCGACTGCGTATCGATCCTTAAGTGCCTCATTGTCGGCGGCGAAACGCTCGACGAAGCGCAGCGAATCCTCGAAGGTTAAGAGTTGAAATCGCTGATTGAGGACGGCTTCGTCGGATTGCGGGAACTGCGCGGCGATAAGAGCTCGCGGCGCTTCGAGCGCGGCGCCCTGCCGCGCCAAGTCGGCATGCACGCGCTCTAAGAGTTGTATGAGCGTTAGGCTTACGTTCGCGACGGGCGATGGGTTTTGCATATTATTTAGCGTTAACCCGCCGCGAACGTTTGCGAGGATCGTTAGAAAATCGCGAAAGAGGAATTCTGCGTTCTGGTCGGTTCGGTACGGGCGCACGACGATATTTTTTGCGCCGAATACCCGCTCGAACGGTTCGAGTAAACGCGTATACTCAAACACGATCGTCGCGGCACCCGGCGCCTGCCGGTAAAAGCCGTTCTGCAAAATAGTATCGACGTACCGTTCGAACGTTCCGATAAACGACTGCTTGGAATACTCGCTGTAGAGCGACTCGGCGTACCGTGCCTGCGATCGCAAATAGATGACGATCTTCGCTTCGTATCCGCCCGAGCGCAGCGCGTCGCGAAGGTGCTCCAACGTCGCGACGTTTGCGTGTAGCGGATGGAATTCTTCAGAACTGATAACGGCAACAGGCGAAGGGTTCGCCCGAAGTTCTTCGACGAGTTTGTCAAGTTCCACGCTGGTGCCCGATTGCTGCAACTCCCACGCGATGACATGGTGACCGGGGGTAAATGCGCGTTCCGCCAGTAACTGCCGCCCGGCCGTCCCTAAATGGATGCCGGCCCCTTCGAGCGCATTGCGATTTGCCGAGAGGAAGACCTGTAGGGCCTTCGTCCCGGTCTTGTGCGTCCCAATGTGCAGGCATATCGGTTTCATCTCGTTCTCTTCTATCGGCAAAAATTCCAAAGCCGCTTCTAGGCTAGCACCTGCGCCCTTAGCCGAATGGCTGCGCGACCGGTTGATTCCCGTAAACGAGCGCGCCGCCCAAGTCGACGTTGTTCGCGGAGGTCTGAACGTCGACGCCGGTTCCGTTGGCGGTCAACGTCGTCGCGATTTGCCCGCCCGCACCGTTACCGGCGACCATCTGCAGGCCATTCTGCGTGCGCGTAACGGTCTGGCCGCCACCCAGATCGATCGTCTGGCCGGCCGCGATTGGAATTTGCATGCCCTGCTGCAGGATCGAGACATTCCCCGACTTATCGAGCGTAACGTTCGTCGTACCGTAGCCGCTGGCGATCGTAGCGCTATCGTTATACGTTACGCCGTTTTGATTCGGTTGCGTAACCTGCGTCGAAATGTGATAACCACCCGGAAACGAGTTTGAATCGAGCAGATTCGGCTGACTCGTCATGTTGCTCCAATGGTTGCCGTCAAAACTCAAATGAGGATCGCCGGTCGAACTTCCCGTCGCGCTGCCGAAATATCGCTGACAACCGTTCCCGCCGCCGCCAAATCCCGTTCCGCCCATGAGTTGCTGTAACATCGCTCCAAGCGATTGGAGCAGTTCGCCGATTTCGCCGAATAGCGACGTACCCGAGAGCCCGCCGAGCAAACCTCCGATGCCGTTGCCGGCACCGGGATCGCCGGCGAACCCAGGCGGCAGAAAGCGTGAAACAACGTCGGTCGTATTTCCACCCGCTGCGCTCGCTTGCGGCCCGAACCGACCCTCAAACGGATTCGTCTCTTGGAGAAAAGGCGGAAGTGCGGGCTCCGTGGGGCGCTCGAACGGTTGAACTAGCATGTTAGAAACCTCTCATTGTGCTGACGTACGCCGTCCCAATCACGCGAGCAACCGCGCGCGACAAGGGAGTCGTAAGCACGGCGAGAATCGGCTCAAACGCTATGAGCGACACGCAAGTCACGACGATCACCCGCCTTCGCGAGCGCCTCACGACGCTCAAGGAGCGTCTTTGACTACGTAGGAACGACGCGCCGCATTAGCGAGCTCGACGAGCGGTCGCGTTCCGATGCGTTTTGGAACGACCCTGAGAACGCGCAACGGACAATGAAAGACCTGGCCGATTTGCGCAGCGAGGCCGGGATCATGGATTCGGTCGAACGGGGTCTCGGCGATGCGTCCGAATTGCTCGATCTCTTCGCAGGCGACGAATCGGTGAACGCCGAGGTCGATGGCGCAATCGCGCAAGCGAGTGCTTTGCTCGACGATCTGGAAATGGCGGCGAACTTCGACGGTGAGTTCGATTCCCACGGCGCTATCGTGAGTATTTTTGCGGGAGCCGGCGGAGTCGACGCCGCCGATTGGACTCAGATGCTGTTGCGCATGTACTTGCGGTGGGCCGAGCGTCGAGGCTTCACGACCCAAATCGTCGATGAGTCGCCGGCGGAAGAAGCGGGATTGAAATCGGTAACGTTCTTTCTGCGCGGCCGCAATGCGTACGGAATGCTCGAAAGCGAACGAGGCGTTCACCGCCTCGTTCGGCTTTCGCCTTTTGACGCCGCGCACAGGCGGCATACGTCGTTTGCGGCGGTCGACGTAATACCCGAGATCGAAGCGAACGAAAATGTGGACATCGAGATCAAACCCGACGATCTGCGTTTCGAAACGTTTAAGTCGGGCGGCGCCGGCGGTCAATACGTGAACAAGACCGAGTCCGCCGTGCGCATCATTCACATTCCTACCAACACCATCGTCGCCTCGCAACAAGAACGTTCCCAGGCCCAGAACCGCGAGGTCGCGATGAACATCCTTCGCGCAAAACTCGTGCTGCGCGCGGCAGAAGAGCGCGACAAAAAGATGAGCGAACTGCGCGGCGAACGCCAGGCAAACGAGTGGGGGTCGCAGATCCGCTCCTACGTGCTTCAGCCGTACCAGTTGGTAAAAGATCACCGGACGAACGTCGAAACGGGGAACGCCCAGGGCGTCTTAGACGGAGACATCGATACGTTTGTTTGGCCGTACTTGCAAGAGCGCCGGAATCTCGGGTCCCGGCCAAAACATAGTTCGTGAAAGACCGCTTTCTTTGGATTGCCGCTGGTTCGTACGCCACGCTTTTCACCGTGCTCGGTTCCCTTAAATACAACGTCCATCGAAATCTCGTCGACTTCGGTATTTTTGCGCAAACTACGGCAAGCGCGTTCGGATGCTTTTGCAATACCGTCGAGGGCAGCCACTACGCCGTTCACTTTTCACCGGTACTTTATCTCGCGGGTGCAGTCGTTTGGCTGGTGCGCTCTCCCTATACGCTCATCGCGCTCCAGTCGGTCGCGTGTGCGCTCGTGCTCCCGCCGGTGTACGCGCTCGTCCGGAGCAGCGCGGACCAAAACATTGCGCGCCTTGCGATGCTCGTTGCATTGCTCTATCCCGCACTCGCCGGTCTTGCTTTTAACGACTTTCACGAGAATGATTTTGCGCCGGCTGCGGTGCTTTGGATGCTGTGGGCGTTCGACCGCGGGTACGTCGTCGCAACCTATCTGCTCGCGGCCTTAACACTTGGCGTAAAGGAAGATCAGGCGGTGTTCCTGGCCGTCGCCGGCTTCTTGGGGTACGTGCGCTTTCGCACGACCGCTTGCGGACGAGTCGCGTTGATCGTCTGCCTCGCGGCTTCGCTTGTTGCGCTGCAGTACTTCTGGTTTATCCAACCAACGGCGGCCGCGTCCTCGCATTGGGCGCCGGTACGATTTTATGCGTGGACTTCCGCTGACGTGCGCCAAATGTTCTTTGCGGGAATATCTGCGCGGCTGGGGTTCGTACTGCTCGCGTTCCTCCCGCTTCTGTTCCTTCCGTTCCGGTCGCGTTGGATGTTCGTTGCAGCGCTGCCGCTCGCCGAAGTGCTGCTCTCGCGAATGCCGACGACGTTTACGATGGGATCGCACTATGCCGGCGCGTGGATCGGCTGGGCTCTGGCGGCGTTTGCCTTTGCGGTCCGGGCACTTCCCGAGCGCCGTGCGCGCGATTCGCTGCGATGGTGCGTTGCGTTTTGCGCGCTCGAATTTCTCGTAGCCAATCCGCTGCACCCCGGCTTGAATCTGCGCGGGATCGAAGCGCGCGACCTTCGTCTAGATACCGCGATCGCTTCGTTACCGAACGATATTGCGGTCTCGACACAAGAAGAAGCCTATACGCACATGGCGATTTCGAATCCAAATGCCGGCGTACTCCCCGAGCTAGCGTCCTTGCCGGTGAAGACGCCGTTCGTACTGATCGACGGCGATTTCCCGGACTCGCCGCGCCTTCAGGAATATGCGCGGGCACTGCACCGGCCGTGTTTCGTGCCGGTGCGCTCGATTCGGTCGATCGTGCTCTACCGGACGCTGTGCCCGGTTTCCAAGAGCAGCTTGCGCAAGCCGGTGGCCGCGCGCTCCGGCCACCCGGCCGCTGCGGCAATCGTTTCCGACGGCGCCGCCCACGGCGCCCAGCGCGCCGTTTGACGCGCAAGCCGCGCAATCGCTGGGAAAACGGCGATCGTCGGCGTTCCAACCATTCCGGCAACGTGGATTGCTCCCGAATCGGGCGCGATGAGTGCGCGCCCCGCCGCAATGGCGCACTTCCAAGCGGTTAACGTGTCGAGGCGTTCGACGGGAATGCCGCTTGCGAGCGTCACGCGTGTCGCGTAGTTCATTTCGTTTGCCGCCGAGATCGCGCGCACCGGTCCGAGCGTTCCGGCAAGCCGGAGAACTCGCACGACGTCGTCGAATGCAATTCCGAGCCGGTCCCATTTATCGGTGATTTGCACGACGATGGAATCGCCGCGCGGCACGTCGGAATCGAGGACGAACGGGCGCAGGACGTGTGCGTCGCGGCTCGGCTTGGCGCCGCCGAGGAGCGCAGACCCGAGCGTGAAGAGCACATCGCATTCGTTGCGTCCGCGGGCGTCGAGTCCGGCCGGCCGGTAGCGGGTCGTTGTGAGTATCGTGCGTAGCCAGAGCGTTTTGAGCGGCTTTCCCCAACCATT
>JBDTFK010000216.1:0-4304 GCA_039937995.1 Vulcanimicrobiaceae bacterium
CGCCGATCGCATCTTCGACTTCGCGGATGTGCGCGTCGGCACTTTCGATCCGTCCGGACCGAACGCAACGCACCGCCAGCATCGCGCGCGCTTCGAGCTTCGCCGACTCACCCGCGTCGCTTTCCAGCAAGGTTGCGAGCATTTCGTCGGGATCGCGCCCTTGGTTCACCATGAACATTGCCAAGCGTAAAATGTGCTCGCTGCGCGCGTTCGCATCGGCGGCGCCGAGTCGGATCGCTCGCTGCAAAAATCGTTCGCCGGAGTCGTAGCGGCCCGCGGCAATGTCGATCGTGCCTTTGAGACCGCTGAGCACGGCTTCGCGCGCGTGAACCGCTGCCGGTATTACTTCGAGCCCGCGCGCTACCGCATCGCCGTGTCCGCGCGCGATGAGCTCGGTGCCCGCGGAGACGAGCAGACGCGTGACGTGCTCGATGCTTTCGGAATCGACGAGTAAGTTTAGGGCCGCGTCCGTGCTGCCGCGCGCTTCGAGCACGGCGGCAAGGCTCACGCGGAGATCTGCCGCTGCCTGCTTGCCTTTGAGCGAGAGTTGAAACCGCACGAACTCGCGGAATAAATCGTGTAAACGGTAAACGCCGGGCGATTGCTCGTGAACGAACGCCACCCGCTGGCGCAGTTCCTCGATCGTAGCCGCGGCATTGTCGAATCCCGCGCCGATCATGGTATTCACATCGACCGACGGTAAGAGCGACGCGGTCTCGATGAAACGGCGCTCCTCGCTATCGAGCCCTGCGTAGACTTGCTCGGCGAGATAGCGGTAGATCATTTCGCGCGTCATCGTCGAGATGCTTCGCAGGTCGATCGATCTCGTCGACGAGCGTAGCGCGAAGCTCATCGCCGTCGCCCAACCGTCGGTCAGCGTAAGCAGCTCGTGCAACTCCTCGTCGCGAACGCCCAGCCGGAACGCGCGCGCGGCCTCTTTTGCTTCCTCGACGGAAAATTTCAAATCGTGTTCGTCGACCGCAAGATCGCTATCGCCGTATGCGAGCCACGTGCCGATGGGAAGCCCGAGCGTCGAACGCGACGCAAGGATCCATTGAACGCGGCCCTTGGTGCGTTCGATAAGACCGCTCAAAAAACGGGTGACTTCACGATCTTCCTGCGCGATGTGAAGGTCGTCGATCGCGATGATTCCGCGGTACGACTTCACGTGCGAATGCATCCACAGCGCGAGATCGGTACCGACGCTCGCGGAACCGGCGTTCTTTTCGTACGCTCCCGGGAGGGTCGCGCGGGCGTCGGGCGCGATGTCGCTCAGCGCATCGGTGAAACCGCGCAAGAAACCCAGCAACGACGTATGGTCGCTCAAGACATCGAAGCGGACGCTCTGGTCGGCCGCCGACGAAAGGTACTGCTCGAGCGCAACCGACTTTCCGTAACCGGCCGGCGCCACGATCAAAACGACCCGCTGCATCGCGGCCGAACTTATGCGTTCGATCACGCGATGGCGGACGATCGGTGCGAATACTCCGCCGGTTTCTATTTTTCCGTCGGAGCGAACCGGCCGAATCACCGCCTACGCTCGCGTATCCGGCGGTGCTCGATGCTCTTCACTTCCCTCATAGTAACCTAAAAGGAGCTCTTCGAGGTAGAGGAGGTGCAACTGCCGGTCCAGGCGAGCGTACGCCTCCGAGTTTTCCGCCCGGAACGCATCCCAATCGCGCTTGGACTCCCAGAGATCGACGGTTAAGTAGGTTGCGCTATCGCCGCGGTGCCGGAAGAGGCGGGTACCGATAAAGTTGGGGCTACGGCCGAAGAGCTTTGCCCAAGGACCGGTTGGCCCGTAGGCATGCTCGAAAGCGCGCGCTTGCACCCCGTGTACCCGGTAGCGGTAGAACACTTCCATCACGGTGCGGACGTTGAAAGCCCCACGGGGCGCGCGCGCTTCATGAATGCATCGAAGGCTTGCAGGCGCTCGCGGGCGAGTTGCTGCACTGCGGCGTCCTCGCGGATTTGCGCTTGTGTGGGGGGCGCGTTCGAGCCGAAGTACGTATCGATTTGCGACTGAAGACGCTCGCGCAAAACGTCGGGGAAAAAGTCGTTGTCTTGATCGTTCTGTGGATTCGACGTGAACGATGCAATCATCGCCGCCGCTTCCGTTCCACCGATCCGGCTGAGCGTATTGAGTGCGTCATCGACGAGTGAAAACGTATCGATGAGCGATTGGATGCGTTTGTGCCGGTTCGCAAGCTCGGAGAGCGTATAATGCGTGCGCGGATCCTGACGCACGATGACGGCGCGCTCGAACGTGCGCCCATCTACATGCATGCGAACCGTGTAGCGTCCCGGAACGGCCGGCGCACCGGAATCCAACGTTCCTTGGTTCCACTTCGGAGCGAACGTCCAGAGCCGCGCATTTTCTTCTGTAAGATCCCACGTGAAGCGATTGATCCCGGCGACATTGTCGAGATCGTGAACCTGCTTTCCATCTTCGTCGTGGGTCGCGAAACGGCGGACCACCTTTCCGCCGGCATCTAGAATTTCCGCTGCAGGGGCGGTTTTGGCGGGTTGCGCGAGATAGTATGAAATCGTCGCGCCGTAGTCGGGGCCGTTGCCGTCGTCGGACGTGCCGTGATAGCGGAACCAATTCCATTCAATTGCGTCGCGCACCGGAAAGAGATACGTTCCGGCCGCTCGCGCCGCCGAAAATTGCTGCAGCGGCGTTGCGTCGTCCAGCACGTACGCGCCGCGTCCGTGCGTGGCCAGCACGAGGTCGTTCGTGTCGGGCTGAAGCTGAATGTCGCGCACGGACGCCGGCGGAAGATTCGATGAGATACGCTGCCACGTCGCCCCGTCGTCCCACGACGCCATCAGCGAACGCTCGAGGCCGAGATAGAGCAAGCCCGGCGTTTTGGGATCGGCGAGGACGCTTCGCGCCTGGTCATCAGGCGGGAGGCCGCTCGAAATCGCCGTCCAATGCGCGCCGAAATCGCGCGTGACGAACACGTAGGGTGAGCGGTCGCCGACCATGTGACGATCGTAGACCGCGTAGGCAACGCCGGGCGCGCGCGCCGATGCGCTAATCGTCGCGAAACGGCCCAGCGGTTCGATGCCCGCGGGCGTGACGTTTTTCCAATGCGCGCCGTTATCACGCGTCAACTGCACGAGCCCGTCGTCGGTTCCGATCCACATTTGGCCGCGCGCCACAGGAGACGGGACGAGGGCGAGAATCGTGTCGCTCGTCTCGGCGCCGGTGCCGTCGAGCGTGAGGTTACCGGTGACGACTTGGTGTGAAGTGACGTTGCGCGTAAGATCGGGACTGATCGGTTTCCAATGATAGCCGCGGTCGCGTGTCTCGAACACGACGTTGCCCGCGGTGAACGCTCGCGAAGCATCGAGCGGATCGAACGCGATCGGCGTCTCCCAATTGAAGCGGTACTGCAGATTCTTCGGATCGATGACGTTTTGGTCGCGCAGGTATGGGCCAACCTCGCGCGATTCGCCGGTTTGAAAATTGTGGATCGAGATATCGCCCGCGAAGTTCGAACCCGCGTCGGCTTGCCACACGAGGTGTTGGTCGCCCGGATCGAAGAGCGTGAACGTGCCGTCGCCCCCTCCGGTGATGAACCACTGACTCGAACTGATCTTTGGAGCGAGCGGAACGGCGGCGCCGCACCAATTGCCGTTGTCTTGAAGCCCCGCGCAAACGCGGTAATCGAGACCCCGCGAATAACCGACACGATACAACTGCGAAATCGGCAAGACTTTCTGCCACTGCCACGTCGCTCCGTTGTCGTGTGAGAAACTCGCGCCGCCGTCGTCACCTTCGATTATGCGCTTGCCGTCGGATGAAATCCACATAACGTGATGATCGCCGTGCGTTCCGCGGCCCGTGATGGCGAACTTCCGCCCGCCGTCGGCGCTGACCGTCATGTGCACCGACTCGGACCAAAGGTGGTCGGCATCGGTCGGGTCGGCGAAAATCTTCGTGTAGTAAAACGGGCGTTCGTCGATCAGACGGTTGCTCGAAACGAGCGACCAATTCTCGCCGCCGTCGTCGGATCGCCAGAGCAATCCGTCCTTCGTTTCGATCAGTGCGTAGATCCGTTTCGGATTCGATGCCGGAATCGCGATTGCGATTCGGCCCATTTCCTGCGCGGGGAGTCCGTGTCCGGTTTGTTTGATCCACGTTGCGCCGCCGTCGTTCGAACGATACAGCCCGTCGTTCGGACCGCCGCTCGTTAAGCTCCACGCGGTGCGGCGGAACTGCCACATTCCCGCGAAGAGCACGTCCGGGTCGTGCGGATCGGCAACCATGTCCGACGCGCCGGTCGACGGTCCAAGGT
>JBDTFK010000217.1:0-12970 GCA_039937995.1 Vulcanimicrobiaceae bacterium
CGGGTTATTCATGGCGGCGTCGGCGCAATTTCGCCGAACGACGTCAACCTCGCAAGCGCGTCGGGCGCCGTGCTCATCGGATTCAACATCCGGCCGGATGAAACGGCAAAACGCCTTGCCGACAACGACGGCGTCGACCTTCGCTTCTACCAAGTCATCTACGAAATCGAAGAGGACTTGAAGAAGGCGATGACCGGCATGCTCGCGCCGATCCAGCGCGAAGTCACCCTCGGGCACGCGGAAGTGCGCGAAGTCTTCAAGGTCTCGAAGGTTGGGACGATCGTGGGTTGCTACGTCAAAGACGGAAAAATTGCGCGCGGCGCGCACGTGCGCGTGGTGCGCGACTCCGCCGTCGTCTTTACCGGCGAACTCGAGAGTCTACGGCGCTTCAAAGACGACGCAAAAGAAGTCGCGGAAGGTTTCGAGTGCGGTATCCAGGTCGCGAGGTTCCAGGATCTCAAGAACGGCGACATCATCGAGGCGTACACCATCGAACAGGTGGCGCCGGAGCTGGCTCGCGTCTAAACCATGAAATCGCAGCGCCAAGCGCGTATCGACCACGAAATTCAGCGGATTCTCGGCACCATTATCACGCAGGAGCTGAAGGATCCGCGCCTCGGGTTCGTGACGGTGATGCGCGCCGAAGTCTCGGACGATCTCAATCATTGCCAGGTGTTCGTTTCCATCATCGGGGACCGGCACGTTGCGAGACAATCGCTCGACGCGCTTGAGAATGCCAAGAGTTTCCTTCGCGGTGAACTCGGGCATCGCATCGATTTACGCCATACGCCGCAGCTCACGTTCATCGAAGATCGTTCTACCGAGCGAGCGATTGCGCTCGCCAAGACGCTACGCGACGATGCGGAACGGCATCGCGTGGCCGGGGAGGGTGAAGCATGATCGGGACCCATGCGGCTAGTTCGACCGTCGACGAAGTCGTTGCCGAACTCAAACGCCGTTCCGCGTTCGTGATGGTTAGTCACGTGAAACCTGACGGCGACACGCTCGGCTCGGGGCTGGCACTCGGCCTCGCGCTCAAGCGCGCGGGCAAGCGCGTCTGGTATTTCCAGCAGGATCCGGTCCCGCGTAACTTGCGCTTTCTTCCCGACGCAGAGTTCGTCTCGCGCGATCTTCCCGCGGATTTACCGCCCGACGCGCTCTACGTGTTTTGTGATATGAGCGATTACACGCGCGCCGGGGAGTTTTTGCCTAAGGTCGAGCGCGCGAACATGCTCGACATCGACCACCATTTGGGAAACGCGCACTTCGGTGCGTTCAACTACGTTCTCCCAGCCGAGTGCTCGACGGGCACGACGCTGATGCATCTCTTACGGGCGATGGATGTAAAAATCGACGAAAAGATTGCGACGTGCATTCTCACGACGATTATGACCGATACCGGCGGATTCATGCATTCGAACACGACGCCCGAAGTGCTCGATCTATCGGCCGAATTGATGCGCGGCGGGGCCGATAAAGAGCAAATTACGGACGCGATTTTCGCGAATAAACGCGTGGCCGCTACGCGCTTGCTCGGGCGCGTTATCGACGCGATGGTCTTTGCGCACGACGGCCGCTATTGCTATTCTCACGTCGACGATGCGATGCTCGCCGCAACCGGCGCCGACGGCGAAGATACCGAGGACATCGTCAACGCGCTGCGGGGACAAGAAGGCGTGGAAGTCGCCGCGCTCTTTAAGGCCATCGAAGGCGAGATTCGCGTGAGTCTGCGCTCGAACGGAACGCTCAACGTGCAGGCTGCCGCGGCGCGCTTAGCGGGCGGCGGGCACGCGCGCGCGTCCGGACTCACCCATCACGGTTCCCTGCAAGAGGCGTGCACCGCAGTGGACGCAGCGCTGGTCGCCGAAGGCCTGTGACGCTCGTCGCGGCGGCGTTCCTCTTTCTTTTTGGGACGGCCGGGGCGTTGATCGTCTTTTTGCGCTATCCTCGCGCTCACTTCACCCGAGCCTCGTATATTTTTATGGGACTCGGAGGATTGGTTTTCATCGCGTGGTCGCTCTCGCATTCCATCGGGGTCGGCGTTGCGGCGATGATCCTCTTGCTCGCCGGCGGAACGCTCGGCGTCATCGGTGCATTTCGAAAAGAAGTGCGGATGTTGCCGCCCGCGTAACGCCGTGATCGGATTCGTCAACGTCTTCAAGCCCGCCGGCCCGACCTCAGCGCAGATCGTCGCGCGCGTTCGGCGCGTTTACGGCATTTACGGTAGCGACCGGCGAATATCGGTCGGGCATTTGGGAACGCTCGACCCGCAAGCCGCCGGCGTTCTTCCGGTAGCGGTCGGGAAGGCGACGCGACTCATCCCGCTCCTAACCGATCAACGTAAAGCCTACACGGCAATGCTCGTCCTCGGGAGCTCAACCACGACGCAAGACGCGCTTGGCGATGAGGTGGCGACGAGTTCCCTCCCTCCGGATTGGCAAGCGATGCTGGCCGCGACCGTGCAACGATTCGTGGGGAAGATCGATCAGATTCCGCCGATGTTTTCGGCCGTACATCACGAAGGCAAACGCCTCTACGAACTCGCGCGCGAGGGAAAGACCGTCGAACGCCGGGCGCGCGCGATTACGGTCTATGCAATCCGGGTTCTCGGTTTCGAATCGAATGCGGCTCGCCTTCGCATTTCGTGTAGCGAAGGAACCTACGTACGCACGCTTTGCGAGGATATCGGCACGGCGATGGGCGTCCCCGCGCACATGGGCGCGCTCGTTCGCGAAGCGTCGGGACCTTTCGTTCTGTACGAAGCTCGAACCCTCGATGAGATATCCCTGCATCCGCAAGAAGCGCTCATCGCTCCCGAGCATATCATCCCGTTCCCGACGATCGTTCTCGACCTGCGAGGGTCCGCAGATTTTCGTGCGGGACGGCTCGTCCCGCTTCCGCAAGGCGCTCCGGCGCAGCACGTTTTCGTGCGCGACGAATCCCGCACGCTGGTCGGTGTCGGTGAGGCGCACGGAGCCATGCTCGCGCCGCGAAAAGTATTCGTGTGAAAATCTATCACGAGCTGTTCCGCGAAAACAGCCGGCCACTGGTGCTTGCCATCGGTTTTTTTGATGGAATGCACCGCGGACATCTCGAGATCGTTCGAGCCGCGCGGCGTATGCGCAAACCGGGCTGGCGCAGCGGAGTGCTCACGTTCGCAAATCACCCGGCGTCGTACTTGCGCCCCGGAAACGAGCCGCCGATGCTAACCACGAATGACGAGCGCATCGATCTCTTTGCGGAAGCCGGCCTCGAAGAGTGTTTTTTCATCACGTTCAATGAATCGATCGCGTCGCTCGGACCGCAAGCGTTTCTCGACCGTCTGGTCGACGGGCTCGGGGTGCGTGGTATTGCCGTCGGGTCAACGTTTCGGTTCGGGCACAAGCGCGCCGGCGACACGGTCATGATGCGCGAATACTTGGACGCTCGCGACGTAGCGCTCGTTACCCCGGCCAACGTCGTGGATGAAGGTGAGCGAATATCGAGCACGCGCATCCGGGTCCTCGTCGGCGAAGGAAATCTCGAACTTGCCGACCGGCTTTTGGGGCACAGCTACGAACTGCGCGGAACGGTGGAATTGGGCTTCGGCCGCGGTCACGACCTCGGCTTTCCTACGGCGAACCTAACCGTCCCGCAAAAATTGTTACCCAAAGACGGCGTCTATTCTGCCGTAGCGCGCTACGAAGGCCGAGACCATGCGGCGCTGGTGTCGATCGGAACCAATCCGCAGTTCGGCGGGTCGAGCCGCACCGTCGAGGCGTGGCTCCGCGATTTTCACTCCACGATTTACGGCCATCAGCTCGGTTTGCGCGATTTGCGCTACGTTCGCGAGCAGCGCACGTTCGGATCGGTCGACGAATTGATTGCACAAATGCAATCCGATCTACTCGCTGTGGCGTATCCGAGTTATTCATGAATACGTCTCTGCGTTGCTCTCTCGGGGCGCTTGCCTTCTCGTGCGCCCTGCTCGCCGGATGCGGGCATCCCGCGAGAACGGCAACCGTGGCGGCGTCCGGTGCGCCGCAACTCGCCGTTGTCGGGAAACGCGCGCCGGCTTGGCAAGAACCGACGACGACCGGAACGAGTCTCACGCTCGATTCCTTGCGCGGGAAAGCCGTGTATCTGAACTTCTTCGCATCGTGGTGCCCGCCGTGCAACGAGGAAGCGCCGAACGTCAATGCGTTGCAAAAGCAATACGCGGGCCGGGGGTTACAGGTCGTCGGGGTCGACATCATGGAGAACGCGACCAAGGCGAAGCAATTCATCGACGAACACCACTTGGTGTATCCGGCGGTCGTGGATTCGGGAACCTTGCGCGATCAGTACCGCGTGAACGGCTTACCCGTGCACGTTTTCATCGACCGGTCCGGCATCGTGCGGCGAATCGAAATAGGCGAACTCTCAAGGGATCAAATGCGCGCGGATATCATGACGATTCTTTAGCCGCTCTTGGCACACTCGTCGTGGCCAAGCTCCACGTACTTCCCGTCTTGTTCTTTGCCGAAGTGCCGCACGATCGTGCCGGGAGCTTTGTACGTCCACGTGACGCGACCGTGGGTGTCGACCGGTTCCATTCCCGCATAGTAAGCACCCGTCCACGTCCATGTGTTGTCGGTCGGCGGGGCCGAAGTGAGCTCGGCAAGCGATCCGTCGTTATGGAAATCGCGATAGACGAAGCTTTGGAGTTGCGGCAGCCAGCCGACATAGGCCGTTCCGTAAACCGTCTTGCGGCCCGCATAGGTCACGCTCGCCCACGAGCTATCTCCGGGCGCCTGCGCGATCGTCCAAGTCGTCCCCCCGCAGTTCCAGGTCCCGCGGAAATCATCCAAAAACGCCCCGGCTCCCCCACTCAAAGCCGCCAAAACCAATCCCACAAACACGCAAACCCTCCCTACAAATCACACCAAAAAAACGTAATAGTTACGCTCAGGCGCAACTAGGCTGCGCGGATAACGAGGGAGGTGCCTTCCAATGTGACATCGGCGGTGCCGCCCTCGCGCAATTCGCCGCGCAGTATTGCCGTCGAAAGGGGCGTGCTTACGTAGTGCGAGACCGTGCGGCCGACGTAGCGTGCCCCACTTCCGGCGCCGATCGATACCTTCGCGAGATACTGCTTCGCTTCGTCGGAAAGCCGGAGATGGACGCTGCGGGCACCGAGCCGTTGCGCGAGCGATTCGACGTGGATTTCGACGATCGCCTCGATTTGCGGCAATTCCAGCGCATTGAAATGAACCACGTCGTCGATCCGATTGATGAGTTCGGGACGGAGCTCAAGTGGGATCTCGTCTTCGGGAAGATTTGTCGTGAGCACGAGTAACGCGTGTCGGAAGTCGACGGTGCGGCCTTTTGCATCCGTCACGCGTCCGTCGTCGAGAATTTGCAGGAGGATCGCGGCAACGTCGGGATGCGCCTTCTCAAGCTCGTCGAAGAGCACGACGCAATATGGCCGGCGGCGAACGGGTTCCGTCAATTGTCCCGGTTCGTCATGACCTTGATAGCCGGGAGGCGCGCCGAGCAGGCGCGACACGGTATGCGCCTCGGTAAATTCGGAGAGATCGATGCGTACCAGTGCCGCTTCGCTTCCGAAAAGTGTTTCGGCGAGCGATTTTGCAAGTTCCGTTTTTCCAACGCCGCTCGGTCCGGCAAAGAGGAAACTTCCCAGTGGTTTGCGCGGGTCGTGGAGCCCCGCTCGCGCGCGACGAATCGCTTCCGAAACCGAAGATATCGCTTGGTCTTGTCCGATGACGCGCTTCGAGAGCGTCGCTTCAAGTGCGAGCAGTTGGTTGGTTTGGGTCTCCGAGAGCGTCGACTGCGGAATGCCGGTCCATTTCGTCACGACGCCGGCCACGTGTTCTGCGGTTACATGCGGCAGGAGCGTCGCGCCGCGATTTGCGAGCGCAACCGACGCGGACGCTTCGTCCATAAGATCGATTGCTTTGTCGGGGAGAAAGCGGTCGGCAATATAACGCGCGGAAAGCGCCGCCGCAGCCTCGATCGCCGAATCGTCGATGGTAACGGCGTGGTGCAACGCGTATCCTTCGCGTAGTCCGCGCAGAATTGCAACGGTTTGTTCGATGGAGGGCTCTTCGACCATAACGGGTTGGAAACGTCGCTCGAGCGCTGCGTCCGATTCGATGTATTTGCGGTATTCGTCGAACGTCGTGGCGCCGATGCATTGCAGCTCGCCGCGCGCGAGTTCCGGTTTGATCATCGAACTCAAATCGAGCGAACCTTCGGCCGCGCCCGCACCGACCAGCGTGTGGAGTTCGTCGATAAACAAAATCACGTCGCGCGCGCTGCGTTTTACTTCATCGAGAATTTTCTTGACGCGGCTTTCGAATTCGCCGCGATATTTCGTTCCCGCAACGAGCGGACCAAGCGAGATCGAAAGCAGGCGTTTGTTGCGCAGCGTGGCCGGCACGGTGCCGGCGACGATACGCTGGGCCAAGCCCTCGACGATCGCCGTCTTTCCGACGCCCGGCTCGCCGACGAGAACCGGATTGTTTTTACTGCGTCGCGCGAGGATCGACACGAGGCGTCCGATTTCGTCCTCGCGACCGACCACGGGGTCGAGTTTTTTCGCCCGGGCCAACTCGGTGAGATCGCGCGAAAAGTTCTGCAGCGTCGGCGTTCCGGCCGCGCCTAAACGCCTCGTCAAATCGTCGCGGTTTTCGTAGAGCAGCGCGCCGCCAGCGATGAGTCCCGCCGCAGCGAGGGCGGCACCGAGAAAGGGAAGCGCTCCGGTCGTTGCGCGCCGCTTAGCGCAGGGCGTACACAGGTGAACGGATCCGTTGAACGTCGTTGCGGTGCGCCGGCCGCAGGCTTCGCAGGTGGTCGTCATGCTCTTACCTTACCGCGTCGGCCTCCGTGCAGTTTCGTTCCGGACGCCCGCTGGGACAAACTCCTAGGGGCTCGCCAAAAAGACGATGTTCACGTCGGCGCTGACATTGACGTTCCCGGCATCGAAATTTGTCGGTACCTTGGCCGCCAAGGTGCTCATGCGCATCAGGGGTTGCGGAACGACGCTCCCCCCGCCGTTGAGTTCGATGCGGCGTATCCCGATGACGTGCAGTCCCGCCGCTTTGGCAAGAGCTTCGGCCTTGGAACGCGCATCGGCGACGGCATTGTCGGTTGCCTGTGCGCGCGCCGCGGAAGCATCCGCGACATCGAAGCCGACGCCGCCCACCTCGATTCCGGCGATCGGCGCGATCGCGTCGACGACCGCGCCGGCTTTAGCGATCTGACGAACTTTGATCGCGAACGTCCGATTGACGGTGTACCCGTAGATGCCGGGGGCCACCGGCGGCTGGCCGGGCTCGGCGCGCGGCTTGGGTTGATAACTCACGTTGTAGTACGAAAGCGTGATGTCGCCGCGTTCGACGCCGCGAGCGGTGACCGCGGTCACGGCCTTTTCATAGAGCGCGTTGTTCCGCGACGTCGCCGTTTCTGCGTGGGGATCGGTCGTCGTGATCGAGGCGCTGACGGTGGCGATGTCGGGAACAACGGTCACGATCGCGCTTCCCGTAACCGAGATCGCGGTCGGCGCGGCCGCCGGCGCGGGTGCCGCGGCGCATAGCGCAAGGATGCCGAAGGTGGCGAGCAATCTTTTCATAGTTTAGTGAACGTGCAACTTCAAGGCTTCGTGCCCTGCCGCGACGGCTCGCTTTCCACGCATGGAGACCTGCGTTTAGAAAAGGTCCTTCTGCGGGAAATAGCCTAGCAGGAGGTAGCTATGGGCATTTTACTCTGGATAATTTTCGGTATCATCGTCGGCGCGATCGCGCGTTGGATCGTCCCAGGAGAGAGCCCGGGAGGCATTATCGGCGACCTTGTCATCGGAATCGTCGGTGCGCTCTTGGGTGGTTGGATATTCTCGTTCTTCGGGCACTCCGGTGTTACGGGCTTCAACGTCGGGAGTTTCATAACGGCCATTATCGGCGCCGTGGTGCTGCTCTTCATCGTACGAGCCGTTTCGGGGCGTCGCACGGTGGCGTAGGGGAACGGAGTCAGTTGGATTCCTAGACAGAAGTCCAAGACCCCCGCGAGGGCGAAGGCGTACGCTTGAACCATTGCCAATAGCCGGTTGCAAGGCTACCACTTTCTTTCTCGCGGGGTCTATTTGCGTCATGGCCTACATCATTACCGAACCGTGCATCGGAACAAAGGACAAGTCGTGCGTTGACGTTTGCCCGGTCGATTGCATTCACGGGAAAGATGAAGACGAGCAGTTGTTTATCGATCCCGAAGTTTGCATCGATTGCGGCGCCTGCGTTTCCGCCTGCCCGGTCGAAGCTATTTTTGCCGATTCGGACATTCCGGAGAAGTGGCAGAATTACGTGGAAATTAACGCCGAGTATTTCAAGAAGAGTAACGCCTAGCGCATGCCGCGCGACTGCGACGGCACGGAAACGGCGAAGAGCGTGTGCGGGCGTGCGACGACGACATCGGCATGTTCTAAAAATTCGGGCCGTACGTCGCGCCGCCGCATCGCGACGATCTGAAGCGGCGCGCGCGCGCCCGGTTCGGGAGCGTATCGCAGAGCGGTATTGCGGAAGAAGATGTCACCGTGCAGTTTTTCCTTCCCGCTGCGGATTCCGATAAACGAGCACGCTTGTGTCTGGGTAGCGTGAAGCCGGTTTCCGCGCCGCGTGAATGCGACGACGCGTTCGCCGCCATACGCGATATCGAGCGGAACGACGATGCGCGCGTCATCGGCGAGCGCGTCCCACCACACATCGGGGATGTCGTCGGCTCGCACCGTCGCGATCATGCGGTCGAAGTTTCCGTCTAGCGCAATCGTCTGCGCATCACCTCTGCGAACGTCGATGTTGGCAAAGCCCAGCTCGCTAAAGAGCGCTCGCGCACCGGCGGCGAGATCTTCTTCAAGTTCGATCGAAACAACGCTGCCCGATGCACCTGCGAGCGTCGCAAGAAGCGCTGCGTTGTATCCACTACCGGTTCCAATTTCTAAAATTCGCGCGCCGGGACGCACGCTCAGAAGCTCCAGCATCTGCGCAATCATGCCCGGCTGCGAGATCGACGAAATGACGGTGCCGTCGTGCTCTTTGATCGCAAGCGCGCGATCCTCGTACGCGGTCTCGAGCGAAACGCCGGGAATGAAAGGGTGCCGCGGCACGTCCAAAAACGCTTGCGCAACCGTTGAATCGTGGAGGCTGCCGACCCGCCGGAGATAGGAGACGAGGTTTTCCCGGAGCGCTCGATCGCGGCTCATCCGCGTCCCTTTCGACGGCCCGCGTGCGGGACCACTTTGGACCTGCCCACTAGGGCAAGCGGCACAATCGTGCGAAAAGAGAACCTTCGATATGGACACTCAAATTTCAGGCGCTCAGTTGGCGACTTTTTTCGCCACTGCGCCGATCATACTCTTACTTGCGATCTTTTTCACCGCATGGATTGCGAAGCGAAATGAAGGCAACGTCGGTGTCGTAAACGTCGGAACGACGTTTGCGTGCGCCAAATGCGGCCGCCGCGGCGCCCGCGAGCACATGGTTCCGCAAGCTCACGAGGGTGCGGTTAGCTGGTACTGCACGCGCTGCGCCGGCTTACACTCCTAAATCTGGAGTACTTCTTTAATTTCGGGGACGTCGGCCGTGACGACGGCCTCGATCGCTCCTTTGAGGGTCATTGTCGACGCGGGGCAGCCGCCGCAGGCGCCCAACATTTGCACGTAGGCGGTACCGTCTGCGACTTTCATCAGCCACACCTCGCCACCGTCGGCTTGAATTCCCGGACGCACTTTGTCGAGCGCTTCGTTGACGCGCTCTTCGATTGTTTTCATCTGATGATAAACGTAACGTACGACAACAGGGCCGCGGTTGCGGCCGTCCGTTTATTGACCGTAGTTCTTCATGAGCTCGTGCATGCGCGACGACATCCCAAGCGCGTCGCCTAATTTACGTTGCCACATGTTCCGCCCGAAGATGAGGCCCACGCAGCCGGCCTCCATCGCCGCGCGCGCTTTCCGGAGGGTTGCGTCGTCGCCCATTTTGCTGCCCCCGGAAACGAGCACCAGCGTACGTCCCGCCGACCGCACAACGCGTTGCAGGCCTTCCACGTCCGTGAATTGCAGCGTGTTATAGGGTTTCGGCAGCTTGTCGGCCGCCGAAGCGTCCCATTTCGGCTCGTTCAGCTTCACGATGTCGCACCCGACTTCACATGCGACGCGCGATGCGTAGTCGACGGCATAGAGCGATTCAATCCCGCCTTTGGCTTTCATCGCCGATCCGCGCGGGTAGGCCCAGATGATAAACGGCATGCCGAAGCGCTCGCAGTCGCGGCGTACCTCGTTGCACTGAGCGATATCGACGTCTTGGGCGGGGCTGCCCACGAAAAGCGTGTATCCGACCGCGTCGGCACCGAGACGGACCGCGTCTTCGACGGATGACGTCATCGAACTAAACGCGTCGTCGTCGGGCGGGACGTTGGTTTTCCCGTTGACCTTGAGCACGAGCGGGACGCGTCCGGCGTAGTGCTTATGGTACTTCTCGGCAAGCCCGACGTGGAGGGCGATCCCGGAGAAGTTGCCTTCGACGGCCAGCCGGTAAATCCAATCGGTGTCAATCGACTCCGGGTTATCGAAAAAGTCGACCGGTCCGTGCTCCAAGCCTTGGTCGATGGGAAGAATCATCAACGTTCCGTTTGCCGGACCGTGTTCGTACATCAGGCGATGCAGGCGTGTGCGCTTGCCCGTTGAGAGATTCATCTGATCGAAGCTTGGACGTCGAATTGCGGTTATTGCACTGCTCATGGGAAGAGCCGCTTCGGCCAGGAGCGTAACGGTGCCTGTAGGAAATGGGCGCCCGTGACCCTGCCTCGATTAGGATTTATCGGCCTCGGCGCGATGGGCGAGCCGATGGCACGCTCGTTGCGCAAGAGCGGTTTTCAGGTGACGTCCGCCGCCCACCGGCGGCGGGATGCGATCGACCGTTTGAAAGCCGACGGCGTGGCCGAAGCGCCGGATTTCGCGCATGTGGCGCGCGAAAGCGACATAACGATTCTCTGCCTTCCCGATGCGCCGCAGGTCGAGGAGGCGCTGTTCTCTCAAAACGGCGTAGCCGTAGGCGCGAGTGCCGGCTCGATCGTGATCGACATGTCGACCCTGTCGCCGGTCGCATCGAGACGTTTTAGCGAACGGCTCTCGCAGCAGCGTGTCGCTTTTGCCGACGCTCCCGTCAGCGGCGGTCCCGCTCGCGCGCTAAGTGGAACCTTGACGATCATGGTCGGTGCGGAGCCAGAGGTGTTTTCTCGCATTGAGCCGGTCCTCAAGGCAATGGGGGTTCCCTACCATCTTGGCGGCATCGGCATGGGCGAAACGGTGAAACTCGTCAACCAAATCATCATTTCCAGTGTCATGGTGGCAAATGCCGAAGCGTTGGTGTTTGCAAAACGCGCGGGGGCCGATATCGACGCCGTGCGAAAAGTCATTGCGACCGCGACCGGATCGAACTATGTACTCGACCAGTGGTTGCCGAAGACGTGGTTTGCCGGAACGTTTGAGGGAGGGTTTGCTCTCGATCTCTTACGCAAGGATTTGGCGGCGGCGTTGGACGCCGCGCGCGAAATGAGGTTCCCGATGCCCGCATCGGCATTAGTTTACCAGCTTTACACCGCACGCTCGGCAGAAGGGGACGGCGCGCTGGACTACAGTGCGATCGCTAAGTGGTATGAACGGATCGCTCGAGACTAAACCCGGCCGGGGCACATTCATTAAAAGCCCGGATTTCAACAAGAAGATTCTCGTCGTCGACGACGAGTCGGCGATATTGCAGACCCTACGGTTCAACTTAGAACGGAGCGGATACACCGTTGTTACCGCAAGCGACGGCCGCAGCGCCGTAGCGATGGCGCAGCGCGAGGAACCCGATCTAATCGTGCTCGATATCATGCTGCCGGTTCTCGACGGAATCGAAGCATGCAAAGAGATTCGCAAGTTCAGCTCGGTACCGATCATCATGCTCACCGCAAAAGATCAGGAAATTGACAAAGTGCTCGCGCTCGAACTTGGTGCGGACGACTACGTCACTAAACCGTTTGCGTTACACGAGTTTTTGGCGCGAGTCAAGGCGCGCCTGCGCCGGCAAACGCCGATCGCGGGCGGACACGATGAGGCCATTTCGTTTGGCGACATCGTTCTCGATCCGTCGCGCCAGCAGTTGATCGTTCGCGGAAAAGACGTCGCGCTCGCGCCCAAAGAATTCGCACTCCTTCGCGTGTTGATGGAAAACAACGGTCGCGTCGTAACGCGGCAGACACTCTTGGACAAGGTCTGGGGCTACGATTTCGAGGGCGAACAACAGACCGTTAGCGTGCATGTGCGATGGGTGCGCGAAAAAATCGAAGAGGATTCGCGCAATCCGCGGCACATCATTACCGTGCGAAGCCGCGGCTACATGTTCAAAGCGCTGTAAGATATTCTCGTGATCTCGACGGCGTGGCTCGTGGTCGTGCTCGCGCTCGGCTTTACGGGTGGCGCCGTTCTAGCATGGCTCGTGGCTCGCAGACGCATCCGCGCGATGCGTGTGGAGCGGCCGGCACCCGCCGATCCGCCGGCTGTCGACGACGATTTTGTTCGTCTGGTGCATGCCCTGCCGCTCGGAGTCGTTTTTGTCGACCGTGCGGCGCGCATCCGTTTCGCCAATCCTGCCGCGGGCACGATCTTCGCATTCAATCCCGAACGTGGCACCGGGGCGCACATTCTCACGTCGATTCCCAACGTCGAACTCGAGCGCCGTATCGAAGATGCGCTGCGCGGCGAAGCGTCGATTGCGACGATCACCCTAGCCTCCGGGGCGCGCCGGCGCAGTTATCGTGTCTCCGTCTATCCGCTCGAAGACGGCGATCATGTCAACGGCGTCGTGGTTTTCGCCGACGACCAGACCGATCTCGTTCGGCTCGACCGCGCTCGCAAAGAGTTTCTTTCCAACGTCTCGCACGAACTGCGCACGCCGCT
>JBDTFK010000218.1:0-3198 GCA_039937995.1 Vulcanimicrobiaceae bacterium
AGAAGTCTTCACCTCGGGTCAGCACTTCCGCAAGATCTCACCCACGGGCGGCGGTACGATCAAGGAGACCACGCTAACGCAGTGGACGGGTGATCCGGCGGCTATTCCGATGTACGACCATGAAGTGATCTGGTACCTCGTCGGTCCGACGTATCCGACGTCGCTCCCCAACATCAACTTCGCACCCGGCTACTAGCCTGGCTGCGGCGTAGGTACGCGAAGAGCTCGTTTGCAAAAGCAGACGGGCTCTTTTTTTCTCGGGATAGCGAAGTGGGATGCGAGCGGCGCCGCTTCCCCGGATGAAACGCACGAGTCGGGGTGCTTAGTTGGTCGCCACTAAGTAGATTTCGTATGGGTGCGGCGCGCGTATTTCGACGTGACGGCGCGCACTGCGAACCAGGGGTTCGATGTCGTGCAATCGTTGCTCGGTCGTTTGAACGATAACGAGCGGAAATTGATCCGCGCTCGATAGTATGCTCGAAACCGCTCGCGAATAGGATGGCGCGTCCGAGGCGCGCGCGCCGAGCAGGGAATCGCGGTACGCGTGCTCGATCGCGAAGTAGGGATTTCCTTGCCACCACGCTTCCCACATCCAAATGCGCGCGTCCGCGCTGCGAAACGAATTGCGCGGCGGCGGCGAGAGAAAAAGCGCGTCCGCAGATTGCGCTCCCATCGTTGCGAGGACGTCGCCCCGGCGAACGGTATTGCGTCGCATGTTTCCGATCACCCATTGTTCCGTTTGCCGGATGTAGCTCCACGCGAGTTCGCTTGGAGCGATGTCTTGCATGTCGTCGGAACATTGCATTTTTTGTAACCAGTAGCAAAACGTGCGCCAGAGACCGAGAATGGCAAGTCCCGTTTGCTGATCGCTGCGCAAATTCCGAACGTTGTCGTGCCAGACGCCGAGATAGACGCACTGCTCTTCGCTGAAGAAGACGCCTTCCCACGCTTTGAACAATTCTTGCGAGTAGATGCGCCCGGGAAGCATTTCTACGATTTCGGCGACTTCGCTGTCGCGAAGGAACGTCAAATCGTTGGCAATGATTCCCTCTCCGACGCGTACGAACCACTCCAAGAGATCGCCACCGTGTACGGCAATGCCGTGGCGTTTGAGATAGTTTAGATGCGTCGGAAGGCCCATGAACGGATCGACTAGACTCTTGCAATCGTGTGCGAGCAGAATCTCGTGCAGGCGCGACGGCGAAATGCGGCGCGTGCGCTCCTGAAGTTCGATCATGCTTTCGCCTTAGCGGCTTCGAAGACTGCGCGTACCACGTGCGGGCCGAATTGCGTACCGACCGCAGTGTCCAGCCGCTCGGCGCGGTCCAATTTGTCGTAGGCAATCGTCGCTGAGAGTATGCGCGCGGCCATTGGAATCGATTTCTGCGTGAGGCCGCGCGGTTTCCCGGTTCCGTCGTACCACTCACCGCGTGAAGCCACGGCCGCCGGAGCGTCACCCATGCTCTCAAGACGCGAGGCAAGTGATGCGGCAAGCGCGGCGTGCTTTGCGCGGTCGTCGATTCCTAAACGCGCGAGCGGATCGAACCGCGAATCCTCAATCATGCTTGATGCAAGCTCTCCCGCACCGAAAATACGCGATGCGATTTCAATCTGGCGCCGCGTATCGTCGTCTGTTTTCAATGCGTCGGCTGTAGCAAGCGACAGGCGCTCGACGCGCCGCCATCTGCCGCTCACGCCGTTATGCTCGTCGACGCGGTCGGAAATTTCGTCGAAGAGCTTCTCGGCGGAAGTGACCCCGGGCAAGAGTGCGTCACGCGGAAAGGGCTGCGCCGTGTCCTCACCTCCCGTGGAGTGAAACCACGTAACGAAGGCTCGCGCCGCATCGGGTCCGAAGGCGCGACCGCTCTGCAAACCGATGGCTCCGAGAGCTTCCTCGGGGTCGCCGGCGCGGGCAAACGTGTCGGCGAGAGCGAGAAATTGCGCCGTCCGCGGAATCCCATGCCAGCGCAACTGGTCCGGGTATCCCGTGCCGTCCCAGCACTCCGACTGCCACCGAACGAGGTCCGCGCTTTGCGCCGGTAGCGCCGCAATCGTCGCAACGATACGCGCTCCCTCCGCGGGGATATCCCAGCTCTCGATACGGGCAACGCGTTCGGGGAGATCGCTGCCTTTGCGATACGCCGCGTTGCCGAGCGTTCCGACCGCATGGAGAAGGCCTGAAAAAAATGCGACGTGCGATTCTTCCGCGGGAGCGCTAACGATCTCGCAAAGCGCGACGGCGATCGATGCTTTGCGAACGCAAAAACCGGGCGGATTGCCGGCGGCCGCATCGCCGAGCGCGCCATACCACGAAAGGACGTCGGCCAATTTTGCCGTGGCGGCCCGAGGATCGCCGCTCGCGTCCTGGAATAGCGTCATTGCCTACGCCGTTTATATATTGTCGTGCAGAAACCCTCACATATTTCATCCGACGGCAGCCTTTCCATGGTTGACGTGTCGCAAAAGCCCGCATCCACGCGCACGGCAAAAGCCGAGGCGCGCATTCGCATGAGCGCGGCCGCCCGGTCGGCAATTCAAGAGGCGATGCTCGCAAAGGGCGATGCATTCGTGGCCGCGCAGTTGGCCGGGATCATGGCCGCAAAACAGACCGCAAACCTGATCCCGCTCGCGCACCCGCTGCCGCTGGCAAACGTCGACGTGCAGATCACTTGGGAGGCGGACGGTACCCTGCGCGTTGCGGCTACGGCGCGAACGAGCGCGCAGACCGGCGTCGAGATGGAAGCGATGGTTGCTGCGAGCGTCGCCGCGTTGACGATCTACGACATGACCAAAGCCGTCGATAAAGCCATCGTTATCGAAAGCGTACGGTTGCTCGAGAAGAGCGGCGGCAAGAGCGGCACCTGGAGCGCCCCCGCGTGAAATACGCCACCGCGCTTATCGTTCTTTCGGATCGCGCCTCCGACGGGACGCGCGCCGACGCGTGCATCCCGATAATGCGCGAACGACTCGGAGAAGGCTACGAAATCGTTCGCGAGATCGTTTTACCCGACGATTTCGGCGCTCTACAAGCCGAGTTGATCGATATCGCCGATGCCTCAACGGCAGCGTTGATTTTAACCAGCGGCGGCACCGGCCTTGCGCCTCGAGATCGTACCCCGCAAGCCACGAGCGCGGTTCTCGACTACGAAGTTCCGGGCATCGCCGAAGCAATCCGCGCCGCGTCGGTGCCGAAAATCA
>JBDTFK010000219.1:0-11144 GCA_039937995.1 Vulcanimicrobiaceae bacterium
CGTTTGTCGTAAAGCGCGTCAAACGCGGAATGCCGTTGGATAAGGCGGTTGAAGTTTTCCGCGGTTCCGCATCGGACGGCGGCTACGGCGTGTCTCCGGTCGCACTCTACGACGGCACCGGCCATCACGCAACGCTCATCTTGCGACCGCTTTCCACGTTTGCCGCCGAGACGTATCTCGTTACTCCCGAAGGAACCCGCAGACTCGACGTACCGCTAAAAAGCCAGCCGGTCGCGATGATCGCGGGCCGTTTGCTCTTTACTCTAGCCGAAAATTGGAACGCCGCGGGCACGACGTTTCCCGCGGGGGCGCTGGTTTCCGTGGACCTCGACCAAGCCAAGGCGGACCCGGAGCATCTCAAGCCCGCGTTAGTGTACGCCCCCGGCGATCGCGAATCCATCGACGCCGTTAGCGCAACCCACTCGCATCTGATCGTCACCGCGTATAAAGATGTCAGAGGCCGCGCGTTCATCTACGCTCCTGCGGCGGATGGCGCGTGGCAGAAACGCCAACTCAATTTGCCCGACAACTCTTCGATTGGGTTAGTCGATTCGAATTTGCGCAACGAAAGCGCGTTTCTCCAAGTCACCAGTTTCCTAACGCCGACAACGCTTTGGAGCGCAAATGCAAGCAGCGCGGCGTTGAAGATCGTCAAATCGCTACCGGCGAAATTCGATGCCTCGAAGGATGCCGTCGAACAGCACGAAGCCACGTCGAAGGACGGCACGCAGATCCCCTACTTCATCGTACATCCAAAAGACATGCCGCTCGATGGTTCCAACCCGACCGTGTTGTACGCCTACGGCGGCTTTCAGGTCTCCGAAACGCCGTTTTATTCCGCCACAAACGGGAAGCTTTGGCTCGAACGCGGCGGCGTATACGTGCTTGCAAACATCCGTGGCGGCGGCGAGTTCGGACCCGCTTGGCATGAAGCCGGGCTCAAGACGCACCGCCAAAGGATTTACGACGACTTCACCGCCGTCGCGCGCGACCTGATCGCCCGAAAAATTACGAGCCCTCGACGCCTCGGAATCATGGGCGGCTCGAACGGCGGGCTGTTGATGGGCGTTGAATTCACCCAACACCCGGAACTCTGGAACGCCGTCGATATTCAAGTTCCACTACTCGATATGCTCCGTTTCGAAAAAATTCAAGCCGGCGCATCGTGGGTGGGCGAATACGGGAGCGTATCGAATCCCGACGAGCGCGCTTTCCTCGCGTCGATATCGCCGTACAACAATCTGCATGCCGACATCACGTACCCCGAACCACTGATCTGGACCACGACGAAAGACGATCGCGTCGGCCCGCAGCACGCGCGCAAGTTCGCAGCAAAGCTCGCGTCGATGAACAAGCCCTACCTGTTCTACGAAGTCATCGAAGGCGGCCACGGCTCCGGCGCAAACCTCAAAGAACGCGCCCACACCTCGGCTTTAGAGTGGACCTACTTCACGCGAAAATTGATGAATTAGAAGCCCGACTTCCGCCGTCTCCGATCTCAATCACCGCCAATCGGTTGCCGATGCGATGAAGCCGCTGCACTGACTGCAACGGAATTGTGGCACAGTTTGGGCACTTTTTGCGCGGGTGTCGCCTTGTCTCCACGCAATTTTCCGGGGTGTGTTGCTCGACTACGCTGGAGGTCTCGTTCTACCGTAAACGTGGCCATTTCGTGTCACTTTTAGCGGCTACGTTTGCCCTGGGCCTCGCCGGCTGTTCGTCGGCAACAAACGGTGTCGTGCCGACCGGCAATCCGCGGAGTCCCAAAGGAGCGTAACGACCATACACCCGCCAAACTCAAAGGAAAAGGATCAACTCTCTATGCTAACCCGATTTGCGGCTGCATCCCTCTGCGCGATGCTCCTTGCGGCTTGCAGCGGCGCACCGCAGGCGCCCACAACTCTTCCGTCGCTTTCAACAACCCTTGCAGAGAACAATGCAGCTAAAGCACCGCTGCTCTACACGTACTCGACCGCAGGCAGCGGTCTGATCGCCGGCTATCTCGCCGATCAAGGTGGAAAGGTCGTAGCGCAATCAATCCTCGCCGGCACAAAGACGAGGCTCGCGGGGGGAGCAGGTTACTTCTTCGGTGGGGGCGTCGAGTTCGCGTCCGATGGAACGTTGTATGTGTTCGACGCTCTCAAGGGAAAACTGCTCACGTTCGCTCCGGCAAAAGACGGCAGCGTTGCTCACGGAAACGTCGCGCCGCTACGCACGGAGCTACTCCCGTCCAATGCCGATAGTCGCCTTGAAATTGCGCCGTACGCGGGCTTTGCGCAAGATACGAAAGGCCACTTCTGGACCGTCGATAAAACGAACGGAAAGCTCGTGGAATTTCCGATGGCTGGAAACGGAACGGTGCAACCGCTCGCCAGTGTGCAGCCGAAATTTGCATCGCCCAAGGGCATTGGTGAAGGCACGGCACAGACCGTCGCCGACGACGGCAAAGGTAACATTTTTTGCTCGTGTGAATCGCACACCCTGTCATTCGAATCCTTCGGCATCACGCAGTACGCTGCCACCGGTTCCAAGCTAGTGTTTGTTAGCAGCTTTTACGGTATCGCCGGCAGTCTCGACGGTCAGCTTCCACCCGAAGTGCTCCATGTCGACGCGGTGACGCAAACGATCTACCTCGGGCTGTTTCGACCTAACGCGGTCATCGCTTTTCCGGTGAGTACTCCCACCGGTCACGCACCCCCGCCACGCATCATCGGTGGCCCAAACTCGATGCTCGCCGGCAATGTCGCGTCGATATCCACGGACTCAATCGGGCGCATTTATGTCGCCGACAACTCGACCGTCGCGGAATTCCCTCGCAACGCGAGCGGTGACGTTACGCCCATCCGCGTCCTCTCCGATCCCACCAACATGCAGTACGTGCAGTCCACTTCCGGTGAAATGCTGGCGTTTCACTAGTGTCGTGAGTTAGAAGTTCGGCGGATGGTTTGGCCCGGCGCGTTTCGGATCGCTGCGCCGAATCATCCGGCGATCGCCGGGCTCAGATCTCTGAGAGGGCCATAGAAATCACGCGCTCCTGTTCAACAGCGTGCGCGCCCGGGTAACCTTCCGACGGCGATGCACGATAGCCGCGACCTGCGTACCCGATGTCGAGCGGTTGTTTGAGCTTCTCGAGCAAGCGCCGCCGCACGTACGCGCGTGCACCCATGTTTTTCGGTTCTTCTTGTACCCAAACGAGTTGCTTGAGATTCGGATATGACGCGATGAGCGCGTTGATCTCGTCGCTCGGCATCGGCGAGAGCATTTCGATCCGCACGATGGCGGTTTTCTGCATCTTCACGTACGCTTCCGCACCGATGAGATCGTAGTAAATCTTTCCGGTGCAAAGCAGAATGCGCTCGACTCTCGTCCTATCGCTTACGGCCGGGTCGTCGATGACGGTTTTGAATTCACCGGTTGCCATGTCGTCAATCGATCCCGACGCAGCCTCCGAGCGCAGGAGCGACTTCGGCGTCATGACGACGAGCGGAAGCGGATTTGGGGAGCCCGCCTGCATGCGCAAGAGATGGAAGTAGTTTCCGGCATTCGACGGATAGGCGATACGGATGTTGCCTTCGGCCGCGAGTTGCAAAAATCGCTCGAGACGCGCGCTCGAGTGCTCCGGACCCTGGCCTTCGTATCCGTGCGGAAGCAGCAAGGTGAGGCGCGACGTCTGACCCCACTTCGCTTGGCCTGCGGCAATGAATTGGTCGATGATAATCTGCGCGCCGTTGACGAAATCGCCGAACTGCGCTTCCCACAACACGAGCGATTTCGGAACCGCGGCAGCGTACCCGTACTCGAACCCGACGCACGCGTATTCCGAGAGCGGGCTGTTGTGAATCTCAAAACTCGCTTGCGCGCCGTCGAGGTGTTGGAGCGGAATATACTCGGCATTCGTACCCGGATCGTGCAAAACCGAATGGCGATGACTGAACGTTCCGCGTTCGGTGTCTTGACCGGTCAGGCGAATAGGAACGCCCGACGAGAGCAACGATGCGAATGCCAGCGCTTCGGCCATGCCCCAGTCGATCAGGCCCTTCTCGGCGATCAACGCCTTTCGGCGATCGAATTGCGTTTGCAATTTTTTGTTGAGCGTGAAGTCGGGCGGCACGGAGACGAGGCGATTCGACCAGTCGAGCAACGTCTTGCGGCTGAGGGCGCCGAGCGTCGCGGTCGGAAGCGGCGCGTTCTGCGCGATCTTCTCGATCATTCCGTTTCCGTGCTGCTCCTTCACGTTTTTATACGCTTCTTGTAAACGCGCCATCGTATCGGCCACCATGTGAGCGGCCGCTTCGCTCGTAATCGTTCCCTGTGCGATAAGTTTATTTGCGAAAAGCTCGCGAGCGGTCGGATGCGCTTTGATTTTTTCGTTCATCAACGGTTGCGTGTACGCGGGCTCGTCTTGCTCGTTGTGACCCGAACGGCGGTACCCGATGAGGTCGATCAGCACGTCGCGATCGAAACGCTTGCGGAATTCGACGGCTAAATGCACGGCGGCAATACACGCATCTACGTCATCGGCATTGACGTGAACGATCGGCATGTCGAACCCTTTGGCCAAATCCGATGCGTAGCGCGTCGAGCGCGAATCGCGCGAATCGGTGGTGAAGCCGATCTGATTGTTCGCGATGATGTGGAACGTGCCGCCGGTCGCGTACCCCGGGAGCGATTGCAGGTTGAGAACTTCGGAGATGATGCCTTGACCGATAAACGCTGCGTCACCGTGAATGAGAATCGGCGCAGCTTTCTTGACGTCTTGCTGCGGCACGTTGTGGGTGTGGTCGGTTTGCAGGGCGCGGGCGCGACCCTCGACAACGGGATCGACGGCTTCGAGGTGGCTCGGATTGTGCGCGAGCGTCACCATAATCGACTTCCCGTTCGAGGTATCGTACACGCCGGTCGCACCGTGATGGTATTTTACGTCGCCCGTTACGTCGTCGTTGCCGACTTCACCGCGCTGGTGCGCCGCCTCGAATTCGCCGAGGAGTTCTTCGTACGGCGCGTTGACGACGTGCGCGATCACGCTCAAACGGCCGCGATGCGCCATTCCGAGCACAGCGTTGGGCACCCCGTCGTCGGCGAGCATCTCAAGCATCTCTTCGAGCATCGGAACCATCACGTCGAGCCCTTCGCCCGAGAACGTCTTCTGCCCGAGAAACGTTTTGCGCAAATACCGTTCGAACGTTTCAACTTTTGTGAGACGTTGTAAGAACTCAACTTGCCGGTCTTTGGAGAGCGCGACTTGATGCTTGCCGCTCTCGATGTAATCGCGCAGCCAACGCCGTTGCTCGGTATGCGAAATATGCTCGACTTCGAAGGCTATCGTAGAGGCGTACGTATCGCGCAAACGCGGAAGCACGTCGGCGAGCGTATTGCCTGGAACCTTTACGTTGAGGACCGATGCGGGGATCGCGGATTGCAGCGCCGGGGTCAATCCGTACGACGCGGGATCGAGTTTCGGGTCGCCCTGCGGTTCCGATCCAAGCGGATCGAGATGCGCCGCCAGGTGACCGTGCGTCCGGTATGCCGAAACGATCGCCATTGCTGCTGCAACGGCGCGCAACATCTCGTCGGGTTGCTCGTGAAATTGAACGGGCGCGCCGGCAGCCGCGATTGAGGGCGTTGCGGACGCCTCGACTTTGGGTGCCGGGCCGGCGCTTAGGGAAAGCGAAGCGAACAGCGCTTCGTAGAAGCCGTCGGCACCTTGCAGCAACTGATCGACGCGGCGCAGATATTCGCCGGATTGCGCCCCCTGCACGACGCGGTGGTCGTACGTGCTCGTCATCTGCATCACTTTCGAAATGCCGAGCGACCGCAGTGTCGTTTCGTTGACGGTTTGGAATCCGGCCGGGTAACCGATTGCGCCCGTTGCGAGAATAGCCCCTTGTCCTGCCATCAAGCGTGGTACGGAGGCGACGGTTCCGAGGCCGCCCGGGTTGGTTAATGTGAACGAAGCGCCTTGTAAATCGTCGGCGGCAAGTTTATTCTCGCGAGCTTTCGCAACGAGTGCTTGATACGCGTTGTAGAAGCCGGCGAAATCAAAATCGCCCGCATTTTTAATCACGGGGACGACGAGAAATCGCGTGCCGTCTTTGCGCTCGGAATCGACTGCAAGGCCGAGATGAATGCCGGGTTCGATTCGAACCGGGCCGCCTTTGTCGTCGCGGCGAAAACTATACGTGATAAACGGCATTTCGTGCGCCGCGCGCACCATGGCATACGCGACGATATGCGTGAACGACACTTTGTCGCTGCGGCCCGCGCGTTTTATCGCTCCGTTGAGTTCTTTGCGCCGCGCATCGAGCATGTCGACTGCGAGCGTGCGGAAACTTGTCGCGGTTGGGATGCTCAGCGACTGCTCCATGTAACCCGTGAGGGCCGCAGCCGGCCCTTTGATCGGCGTCACGTTGGTTCCGCGCGCGAGCGGCGGGAGCGGTGGTTGATTTACCGTGCTGTTTGCCGCGGGGCCGGCGTGTTTGCGAATCGCGGTTCCGGCTTGCGCGTTCACGTCACCGCGCAAAATCATTCCGCTCGGACCCGAACCGCGTACGAGCGCGAGATCGAGATCGAGTTTGCGCGCGATGCGGCGCGCCTGCCCCGACGCAACAATCGCGCCGCTCCTCGACGGATCGTTCGGCATACTCGGGGGGACGGCGACAACGGGCGACTTCGCACCGGCAACCGCGTTCGTATCGATTTCGGCGAGCTTCGCTCCGACGGCAACGGTGTCGCCTTCTTTTGCGGCAAGCCGCGTAACGGTGCCCGCGGCCGGCGCCGGGACTTCGACGTCGACCTTATCGGTCGTAACGTCAACGATGGTGTCGCCTTCGTTGACGACGTCGCCGGGCTTTACGCGAAACTCAATGATGGACCCCTCGGTGACGGATTCGCCCATTTCAGGCAAGGTCACGTCGACGAGATTCGGCGGGCTGGCCGCCGCAACAACCGGCGCGGCGGCCGGAACGCCGTTCGCACTTAGCGCGCCGCTCGAGCTACCGTTCGTCTTCGCTCCGGTTTGCGCCGTATCGATTTCCGCCAACACGGCACCGACCGCCACCGCATCGCCCTCGCCGCCGAATGTTTGCGCGATCACTCCCGAAGCGGTCGCGGGAACTTCTACGTCGACTTTGTCGGTCGTGACATCGACCAGGGTATCACCCTCGTCCACGAAGTCGCCGACCTTTTTCCGCCATTCGACGATGGAGCCTTCGGTGACGGACTCGCCCATATCAGGCAAGGTCACTTTCACCATCGCGTCCGCCACGTTGAATACTACTCCGTCCGATTAGGAAAACTCACCCGGGGGCTGCCCGGATGAGTGGTTGTTTTACACCTGCTATTCTACCCCCGCCCCAGCCGCAGAACTACGACCAGGGACGGCTTCCGCAAGCTTCCCTCACTAGCCCGCCTGCCCAAGATGCAGTAGCGCCGCGATAGTCAGGCTCGATATGGATATCGCGACCCACAGAATTGCGCCGAGAGCGAGGGGCCGAAGCCCGGCCGTCCGGATTTTCGCGATGTCGGTTCCGAGGCCGACTCCCGCAAGCGCAACCACGATCGAGAATAGCGCGACCGAGGGTAATTGAGCCTTGAGCACCGGCGGGATGACTCCGAGGGAGTTGAGCGCCGCCGCAATCAGAAACCACAAAACGAACCACGGCATGATGCTCCACCACGCAACGCCGCGGCCTTCCGCGCGCAAAACTTGCATCCGGCGCCACGCATAAAACAGCACGATCGGCACGATCAATAACGTCCGGGTCAACTTCACGATGACGGCATCGGTGCCCGCGGCGTGTCCGTAGGAAAAAGCCGCTGCCACGACCGACGACGTGTCGTTGATCGCCGTGCCCGACCAAAGGCCGAACGCGGATTGCGAGAGGTGCATCGCATGACCGAGAGCGGGAAACACGAGAACGGCCACAACGTTGAAAAGGAACACGGCGCCGAGCGCGTAGGCGATGTCGGCGCGGTCGGCTTCAATCACGCTCGCTACAGCGGCGATTGCGGAACCGCCGCAGATTGCCGTTCCAACGCCAAGCAAACGTCGAAGGTCGCGCTCGAGTCCAAGCGCTCGGCCTATTGCAAACGCAAGCGCAAGCGTTATAGCAAGCGTTCCAAGCATCACTGGAAGCGATGCGGCGCCTCCGTGTACGATTTGCGCGAGACTTAAATTTGCGCCGAGCAGCACGATCGACCATTGCAAAAGCGTTTTGCCGGCGAACCTGATGCCCGGTATCAACGTTTGTTGGGGAGTCGCGACGATCGCAGCAGCGACGCCGATGAGAATACTGAATACCGGCGCGCCTACGACGGGCATGAAATGGCCGAGCGCGGTCGCGGCAAGCGCGATGAGCACGCAAAACGCAAAACCTAACAATGCGTCGTCTGCCTAAAAATCGGAGGCGGGTTCGGGCGGAAATGCGATGCTGTGCTTCTTATCAAATTTCGGACGCCCGTGCGAAAGCACGAACGTCGCGACGTCGTACGAGTCTTGCATCGAGAGCGATCCCGGTGCGTTTTTCGGCATATTGTATCGTACGAATCCGGCCATGCGATCGATGTGCGCCATGCCCGCGCCGCTGTTGAAGGACGTCGAGCCCCACAGCGGAGGAAACGTATAGCCGACCCCCGCTCCATTTGCTTGGTGGCACGCCTCGCACGTTTGCGCGTAGAGTTTTCCGCCATGCGCGACGTCGGGCGATGCGGACGGGAGCGGAACGACGAAACGATCGTCGCGCGCCTGCGGAGCGCCGGTGGGAACGTCGCGTGAGAGGTAGGCGATGTATGCCACCATCGCGATCATTTCTTTGCTCGAATATGCGGGCGGCGTACCGTTCATGCTGTAGATGAAACACTCGGCCAAACGATCTTGCAGCGCGATCGTGCGCTTCGCGCGTTTGTTCCATTGTGGGAAACGCGCATACGTGCCGGCAAAACTTCCCCCGCGTTTGACCGTGCCCGCTCCCAGATGACACGCCGCGCACGACATTTTCGCAACGACATTGTGCGGCAAGAACTTCTGCGGGCTCTCAATGATATCGTGCCCGAGGACGATCGCCTCACCGGCGGGTCCGCTTGGCAACGCCTTCGGATCGTAGAGACTGTTCCCCGAGTCGCCGGCAGGAGCCGGAGCCCCCGCATGCTGTTGCACTGCCGCCGAACACGCCGGAAGCAGCGCGCAGCACGCAAGAAAGACGAGGCTAAAATGTAAGCGCCGCATAGGTATACCTAAACCTCGCTTGCAGTACGGCGACGGTTGCAACCATCGAGGGAACGACGACGGCACCCGGGATGAGATGCGTGAGAATATCGCTCGCCACATCGGATGCGGTCATTCCGGCAGGCGCAAAGCCCTTCCTTACAAGGTTTTTCGCCTGCTCTTCGACGGCCGTGTGGCATGTCAGCATGACGACGCCGCGCTTTTGAAGCATCTCGATCGATTTTTCTTGGTACATGCTCGTCTCGTCGTTTGGATCCGACGATGTGTCGAAATGCGTGGACGATTTCAAGTAGACGTTGCTCGTTAGCGAGGCTCCCGAGGCGTCTTTGGCACCGATGAAATCGCCGATGCGATATTTTTCCCAGACGTAGTCGCTAAAACCAAACGAGGCGGCGGCGCCGTGTCCGGCGATTGCCGCTGCAATGGTCTTTGCCGGATAGCCGAAGCCGAACTGCAAGCCGTTGAGCGCATTTTTCACATTGTTCAATAGGCCGGGTTGGAACGAAACCTGTTCAAAAACCTGTCGAATTTCCGCGGGGCGCCCAAGGAGCTTCGTGAAGGCCGCGATGTCGAACTCGGCCTTTGTTTCGACGAAACTCGTTCCGCCGGGCACGGCCGCGAGCGCGGGCGCCGCTACCCCCGACGCAACGAGCGTTGCGGAGGCGGAAAGAAAACCGTTGCGGTTCATGGTTTCTCCTTTGCCGGCGTAGCGGCCGTGAATCCATACGAGCGGTAGATGGCCTGTGCGGTGTCGCCGGTTAGAAACGAAACGAACGCTTTGGCAGCCGCTTCGTGTTCGGGTTGCACCGTCTCCGCCGCTTGATAGGTGGCAAGGACGTTGCTTTGCGCCGGAATACGCACCGTCTCGATGCCGCTATGGATGCGTTCCTGATACAATGCCTCCGAAATCCACACCGGGCCCGCATCGGCTTTGCCGTCGAGAATCCAGATGGGTGTTTCACGGTGATGGATGCGCGTCAGCAACGTGGTTCCGTCGCGTAATTTCGTATCCATGATTGCCTGCACGAGCGCGGAACCTCCGGCCTTGGAGTAGGCACCTTCAATCTGCTTCGCAATCCCCTCGGTTTGCGGATTCGGCATTGCGACCCGCACGTCGGGCCGGCCGAGATCGCGCAACGACGTGATGTGCTTGGGATTTCCCGAGCGAACCATGATCGCGAGATCGTTGGTAGCGTACGCGGTGGGCTCGCCGACGAGTCCCGCATCGCGTTCTTGCGCCATGCGCCCCTTGCCTGCAAGGTAAACATCGGGCCGAACGTCGAGCAGCAACTCGCCTACGCGCAACGTTGCGCCGGGAGCCATCTGCTCGGCTAAGATGCCCGGCGGCAAGGTTTCATAGAAAATATTGCGCACCTCCGGATGCGTTTTTTGAAACGCGGCGAGCAGATCGGGTAAAACCATCCATTGATTTCCTGCGGCGAAAATCACGAGATCGGCGCCCGAGGGATTGCCGTGCAGATCCATGTCGTCGTCGACTCCTCGAATCGTAAATCCAATCGACGGCGGGACGACGGGCGGCGGTGATGTGGCGCCGAGCACCAAAACCGCCATCGCGATCACGGGGAACGAGGGTAAGGTCATGACCTTCAGACTAGGTTGCGGGCAACGATAAGTCAAACTAAGGACGCAACGTTCTTCGACGGGGAGAAATCATGGGAGACGCGATCGATCCGACGAAATCGACGAGCCTTGAGATGAACCGGCGCGCGTTCGCGGGCCTTTCCATCGGCGCCGTCGCAACCGGGATCACCGGCACCGCCGCGCAGGCGCAAGAGAACTACGGTCGTCCTCATCCGCCGATCGTTCGCGAAGACGACCCCTCAATCACGATCGAACGACCGCAACTGCGCCGCCCCGACGGCATGGTCGGCGCCTACGCCGCGTACCCAAACGTCATTCG